>NZ_MWJN01000210.1:0-3988 GCF_002027145.1 Microbispora sp. GKU 823
CAACCACGACCAACATCAACACCAGGGGGTCAACTTTCAGGCGTCGCTACGGGGTCAAATTTCGAGCGTCGTTGACACCTCGCCCGCTGGTTGTCCTGGCCGCACGGCTGGGCTTGACCTGGAGGAGCCGGGCTGCTGGGCTCTGCCTGGGTCGATGGCGGGCGAGCGATCAGGACTTCCACCCCAGCCAGCTACGGCGTGAGCTATGCGCGGCCCCCTCTCGGAGCCGGAGTGCCCCGGGGTTTGGGGCAGCGCCCCAAGGTCTTCCCTGCGTCTTTGGGAGAGATCTTCATCAGTGCCAACGTTTGCCGGCAGGGGTGCGCGACCGCCGAGGCGGGACCGGCCGGAGAGCCGCAGCCCGCCGACGGCGGGGCGCGCGGCCCGTAGCCGGCTGATGCTCGTGCTCGCGTGGGCTCCGGGTGCGGGCCGTCGTGGTCCCGGCCTTCGGTGCGCCTTCTGCTCTCCCCCCTTGCCTGCTCTTTGGTCGGGCTTCTCCCTGCTCCCCGCGGCACTCGCCGCCGAAGGCGGAGGACGTGGACAAGTGGCTGAGCAACCGGGCAACGGTGCTCAGTACGAGCACGCTACGGCTCGTACGGTCCTACCTGAATCGAGCCGTCAAGCGGGCGATGGCGCGCGACCTGGTGAAGCGCAACATCGTGGAGCTTTGCTCGACTCCGACAGGCAAAGGGGGCCGCCCGTCCAAGGCTCTGACCATGGCGCAAGCGGAAGCCGTGCTGACTGCCGCCGAAGGCACTCGGATGCACGGCTATCTCGTCTTGTCTCTGCTCACGGGGGCGCGTACGGAGGAGCTGCGAGCGCTCACGTGGGATCACGTGGATCTCGAAGGCGACCCGAAGGCTACTCCACCCGTCCCGCCGTACGTCGCTGTGTGGCGGTCTGTGAGATCGGGCGGGGACACCAAGACTTGGAAGTCCCGCCGGACTCTCGCGCTTCCTCAGCGCTGCGTGGACGCGCTGAGGGCCCAGAAGGCTCAACAGGAGACCGACAGGAAGACCGCCGGGGAGCGCTGGTAGGAACACGGTCTCGTGTTCGCCTCGTCGGTTGGCACACCGCTGGACGCTCACAACGTCCGAAGGGCGTTCCGTGCCGTGGTCAAACAGACTGATCTCAACCTGAAGGAGTGGACTCCCCGGGAGCTGCGGCACAGCTTCGTCTCGCTGCTCTCGGACAACGGCATCCCGCTCGAAGAGATCTCACGGCTGGTCGGGCACAGCAGCACGGCCGTCACCGAGCTGGTCTATCGCAAGCAGATCCGGCCCGTCCTCCAGGAGGGTGCGGTGGTCATGGATCGCATCTTCAAGAAGTGATCGGGAACGGTAGCCACGCAGGTAGACACGCAAAGGCCCTCGCCGGTTCTCCGGGAGGGCCTTTGAGGTGGAGCCGCCTAAGGGAATCGAACCCTTGACCCCTTCATTACGAGTGAAGTGCTCTGGCCGACTGAGCTAAGGCGGCATGCCGCGAGCGGCTTCGCACAGTCTACAGGGTCATCACGGTTCTCGTGCACCCGTCGCCGCCCGGGAGCGTCGCGGCCCTCCGAGCGTGCTCCCGGGAGCCAGGTCATGTTCCGAGTAGATCGGTAAAACTTCCCCAGCCGCCTGCAGAGTCTCCCTTTACCCGATCCCCAGCAGAAACAGGGCATCCCCGGCGCATCTGTCACAGGAAAAGCGCCCTGTACCGCCTGACGGCGCCTCCGAGCCGCCAAACATTCGACCTCATCCTTCGCGGCCGTTGTCAGCAGGTCGCCGCCCGCCCTCGGCAGGCGGCATGCTGGTCCTCGTCACGCAGGCGACGGCAGGGGAAACGACGGGTATGCGATCGGCCGGACAGAAAGCGAAGGTCACACCGCCTCGTACGCGGTACGGCGGCGGTCCTCCGAGCCGGCGAATGGCGGTCGCGGCACTGGCCGCATTGCTGCCGTTCACGGCGTGTTCCAGCCACGCCCCGGCCACCTCCGAGCAGCCGAGCGCAGGCGCCAAGGCGCAGCCGGCGGTCGAGGCGCCCACGGCCGAGCTGCGCCCGTTCTACGCGCAGCGGCCCACGTGGCGCGCGTGCGGCGACGGCTTCCAGTGCGCCAAGATCGAAGTGCCCCTCGACTACAAGAAGCCCTCCGGTGAGCGCATCCAGCTCAGCGTGATCCGCCTGCCGGCCACCGGCAAGCGCGCCGGCTCCCTGCTCATCAACCCCGGCGGGCCCGGAGGTTCGGGCATCCAGTACGCGCGGGCGGCCCGGTCCGTGGTCAGCGACAAGGTGCGCGCCCAGTTCGACGTCGTGGGGTTCGACCCGCGCGGCGTGGGCGAGTCGACTCCGGTCACGTGCATGACGGCCTCCCAGCTCGACGCGTACATCGGGATGGACTCGAGCCCGGACACGCCGGCGGAGGTCACGGCGCTCGACAAGGAGTCCAAGCTGTTCGCCGACAGCTGCGGAGCCAAGTCGGCCCGTCTGCTCCCCCACGTCGGCACGGCCGACGCGGCCAGGGACATGGACGTCCTGCGCGGCGTCCTCGGCGACCCCGGTCTCACCTATCTCGGCAAGTCGTACGGCACCTATCTGGGCGCGATGTACGCCGACCTGTTCCCCAAGCACGTGCGGGCACTCGTGCTCGACGGCGCGGTGGACCCGGCCGTGCCGTCGCTGAAGTCCAACGAGGTGCAGGCGAAGGGCTTCGAGGTCGCGCTGAAGGCGTTCGTCGAGGACTGCTTCCTCAACGGCTCCTGCCCCTTCAAGAGCCGTACGGTGGACGGCGCGATGAAGGAGGTCAGCGACCTGCTGGCGAAGGCCGACCGGCAGCCGCTGAAGAACGACCTCGGCGACGGCCGGGTGGTCAACGAGGCGTGGACGGTGATCGGCATCGCCACCCCGCTGTACGAGCGCGCGGCCTGGCCCCGGCTGCGGGAGGCCCTGAGCAAGGCGATGAACGAGGGCAACGGCACGGACCTGCTCCGGATGGCCGACCTGCTGGTCGACCGGCGGTCCGACGGCTCGTACTCGAATCAGACCGAGGCGAACATGGCCGTCAACTGCGTGGACCACCCGTACCCCAAGGCGCTCGACGCGTACCAGAAGGCCGCGGGCGAGGCCGCCAAGACCGCGCCGCACTTCGGGCCGTTCGTGATGTGGGGTTCGCTGCCCTGCGCCTACTGGCCCGCGAAGGCGGTCGGCACCGACAAGCCGCTCAAGGCCGTCGGCGCGCCGCCGATCCTCGTCGTCGGCACCCTGCGCGACCCCGCCACGCCGTACGAGTGGGCTCAGGGGCTCGCCTCGGAGCTGACCTCGGGTGTGCTCCTCGGGTACGACGGCGACGGGCACACGGCCTACCGCAGCGGCTCCACGTGTGTGGACAACGCGGTCGACGACTACCTGCTCGCCCTGCGCGCTCCCAAGAACGGCACCGTCTGCCCGAAGACGGGCTGAAAGGCGCGAACCACGTACAACACGGACCTGTCCCTGCGGCGCGCGGAGACCGCACGCAAGGAGTTCTCCGTGCCCGCGCCGCCGGGCCGACGTCGAAGGTCACGCTCCTTCGGCAGGATCGACCACGCACCCGTACGTTAACTCTCCAGAAGCTGAAAGTTTCACATTAGTCGAGGGTCGGCGTCCGCCTTCCGTGGGCCTCCGGAGCCCAGTTCAGTACAGGTGAGCCGCCCGGCTGCCGCAGGTCTCGGACAGGCCCGGCCCTTGACCACCCCTCGCACATGGGGTTGGCTCCGCCACATGACCACCGGTCGTCACCGCGAAATGTTAGCGCTCACATTAACTTCATGGGACGCGAACGGTGAGCGACCACCCCCTCAGGAGGCGCATGTGAGATCGCCGTTTTCACTGTCCAGGCGGGGACTCGCCTGGGTCGTGGGCCTGCTGTGCGTGCTGGCGTTGCTCCCGG
This sequence comes from Microbispora sp. GKU 823, assembly GCF_002027145.1. Classification (NCBI taxonomy): domain Bacteria; kingdom Bacillati; phylum Actinomycetota; class Actinomycetes; order Streptosporangiales; family Streptosporangiaceae; genus Microbispora; species Microbispora sp. GKU 823. Next base: position 3,905 of record NZ_MWJN01000210.1, read on the forward strand.
CCGGCGCGGCCAGGGCGGACAACCCGATCATCCAGACCATCTACACCGCCGACCCGGCGCCGCTGGTCTACAACGGCCGGGTCT
>NZ_MWJN01000211.1:0-3984 GCF_002027145.1 Microbispora sp. GKU 823
CCGCGGTGCCGCGGTTGTTGACGTCCAGGCACTTGTTGCCGTAGACCCGCAGCTCACCCGAGGCGGTCGGCGTCCACCGCTGGTTGGCCTGGCCGTTGCAGTCCCAGATCTGCGCCTGGGCGCCGTTGGCCTGCGAGGCGCCGTTGACGTCCAGGCACCGGCCCGACCCCACACCCTTGATCGCACTCGTGGTGCCGGAAGTGGGCGAAGGACTGGCGGACGGAGTGGTGCCGCTCCCCGTGACGGTGAGGAGGACCGCTTCGCGGGCGGGCACGGTCATGGTGTAGCTACCGTCGAACGTCCCGGCGTCGGTCCCCGCCCACAGGTTCCGTACGCTCGCCGGCCCGGTGAGGCCGAGGTCGGACCAGCGGGCGGTGATGGCGGCGGGCGAGGTGGTCCGGTTGAGCAGGAGCACCGCGCGCCGGCCGGTCCCCGACAACACCTTGGCGTACACCTGGCGGCCGCTCAGGTCCTCGGCCACCTTCACCCCCTGCCGCCCGAGGGGGTCCTGGTCGACCGCCAGCACCTCCCGATTGGTCAGGATCGCCCTGGTCTCCGCGCTCATCGTGGCGAGGTTGTTCCCCGCCAGCAGCGGCGCCCCCGAGATCGCCCACAGGCCCAGGTGCGTACGGTTCTGCGCGGCCGAGAACCCGTTCATCCCGACGACGAGCATGTCAGGGTCGTTGTAGTGCCCCGGGCTCTGGGAGGCGGGATGCTGGGCGGAGTCGAAGTTGGCCAGCACGCGGTCCATCGACGCGGTCTGTCCCCAGTAGATGATGTCGCCGCTGGTCCGCCACATGGTGGACATGCCCGGCGCCCAGTCCCAGGGGCTCTGGACGCCCCAGTCGCACACCGACAGCACCATCGGCCGCCCGGTCTGTGCCGTGGCCCGGTCTATCGCGTCGCTGATCGCCTGGTAGGCGGTGCGAGGGTTGAGTCCCTCGGCGCTCCCTCCGCACCAGTCGACCTTCACGAAGTCGAAGCCCCACCGGGAGAACTGCAGGAAGTCCTGGTCGTAGTGGCCCTCGCTGCCGGTGTTCGGCGCGGCCGGACGGCCGGTCGGGTAGTAGTAGCCGCACCCGTTCCGACCGGCGTCTGTGTAGATGCCCGCCTTCAGACCCTTGCTGTGGATGTAGTCGGCGATCGCCTTCATCCCGCCCGGCCACTCCGCCGTGTCGACGGTGATGTTGCCGGACGCGTCACGCGTTCCCTGCCACCAGCCCTCGTCGATGTTGACGTACTCGTAGCCGGCGTCCTTCATCCCCGAGGACACCATCGCGTCCGCCTGGGCTTTGATCACGTTGTAGTTGATCTGGGCCGCGAAGGTGTTCCACGACGCCCAGCCCATCGGCGGAGTCGTCACCGCCGCCACGGCCGCGCCGGCGACCGTTCTCGTCGTGGCGGCCGCGGCGCCGTCCGCGACCGCCCACCCCACCGGCACCATCGTCACGATCGCGAGGTGTACGGCGGCGACCAGCCGCCGTAGCCGGACGCGGGGGGAACGGCCACGCACGGTGTCCCCGGGGGACCGTCGCCGGGCAGGCCTGCGTAGTCGCATTCGTTTCTCCTTCTGATAGAGCCCTCGATAGGTGCGGCCACCGCGAGCCCCCGCCGCTCACCACCGACCCCGGCAGGAAGAAACCGAACGCGAAACTCAGTGTCGAAACGATCGAGAGACGTGTCAAGGCCGTCGAGCGAATCGGTTCGAGCAGGCTTTCCCCGACGCGCGGCCCCAGGTGTCCGGCGAACCGCTGCCTCACCGCGTGCGCCCGCCGGTGAAACTTTCAGCGTGGTCCGCCACCCAGGAGGTGTGTGGGCGCCTTGACGGGCGGAATCCGGGAGGCAGCCCTGACCCGGGCTCTTGACAGTGTTCACCGCGTCGTATTTGCTCCGCCCCACCACCGCCCTCGGACGACTCTCGGAAGGAGAAAATCTCCGCCGTCGAATTGTTAGCGTTAACAACGCCGGTAGAACCACCTGAAGGAAGACCTGAACGTTCCGCGACCCGCGCCGTCTCGCGTCCGACCCCCGCGAGACAGCGCGATCGCACCGGCATCTCCCCCACGCGGCTCCCACCTGACGGAAGGAAAGAGAACATGCCGGCATCGGCCCCGGTAGGGGGCCGTTGCACCTTTCAGCCGGACGCCGAGGTGGCGGCCGATCCTCCCGCGGGGGCTCCCCCGAGGGCGGTCCTTCGGTCATACTCGCAAGCGATCAACGGTGCCGAGCCGAGGACGCCGACGATGACAACTCCCCAGCGCCACCGCGGCGTGGTCGCCCCCGCCGTCGCCGCGACGGCGTTCGCCGTACTGGCGCTCGCCCTGTGGTTCGGCGGCGGCAGACCGCAACCGGCGATCCAGGGGCTGCCCTCCCCCGGCGCCCTGACCACCTGGGGCCTGCCGGTCGTGCGCCTCGTCCACGACGTCTGCGCCGCCGCCACGGTCGGGGTCCTGCTGGCGGCCGTCGTGCTGGCCCCCGCGAGCGGCCGGGGCGTCGTACGGGCGGCCGGGGCGTGGGCGCTCGGCTGGGCGGCGAGCGCGGCGGTCACCGAGGTTCTGACGCTGTCGGACTTCCTCGGCCTGCCTCCGGGGGACGCGCTGCGCTCCGGCGCGCTGTCCGCCTTCCTCTTCCACATCCCGCAGGGGCAGGCGTTCCTGACGGTGACGCTCGCGGCCCTGGCGATCGCCGCCGGATCACTCCTGCCGCACGGCCCGCTCCTACGGCCGGTGCTGCTCGCGGTGGCGCTCCTCGCGGTGCTGCCCCCGGCGTACGTGGGCCACTCCGCCTCGGCCGCCGACCACAACCTCGCCGTCCTCAGCCTGATGGCACACGTCGCGGCCGTCGCGCTGTGGACCGGCGGCCTGTACGCCCTCGTGGCGCACCTGCGCGCCGCGCCCGGGCTCACCGTCGCCGTGCGCCGCTTCAGCACGCTCGCGCTGGGCTGCTTCGCCGCGGTCGGGGCGTCCGGCGCACTCAACGCCTGGGTGAGGCTCGGCTCGGTGCCCCTGCTCTGGCAGTCGAGGTACGGCCAGCTCGTGCTGGCCAAGATCGCCGCGCTGGCCGTGCTCGGCTGGTTCGGGTGGCGGCACGGCGCAGGACCATCGGGGCGATGGAGTCCGGCGGAGCCCGCGCGCCGTTCCTCCGCCTCGCCTGCGGCGAGATCGCGGTGATGGCCGGCACGCTGGGCCTGGCCGTGGCGCTGGGACGCACACCCCCGCCGCCCACGGGGACGGCCGTGCACCAGCACGACGCGCTGGGATACGCCCTGCCTCCCCTCACCCGGGGCGCGTTCGTCACCGAGGTGCGGCCCGACCCGATCGCGCTGCTCCTGCTGGCCGCCGCCGCGGCCGCGTACCTGTCCGGCGTACGGCGGCTGTCGCGCGCTTCGAAGGACGGCGGGGGGTGGCCGGTCTGGCGGACCGCCTCCTGGCTGGCCGGTCTGGCCGTGCTCGCCTACGCCACCTCGGGAGGCGTTGCGGCGTACGCGCCCGCGCTGTTCTCCGCGCACGCGGCGCAGTACGCGCTGCTCGGCGCCGTGGGCCCCGTTCTGCTCGTCTACGGCGCGCCGCTGACGCTGTGGCGGCGGGCCCGTCCGGACGCGGATCCCGGCGGCGGTCCGGCCGGCCGCGCGCTGTCCCATCCGGTGACGGCCCTGGCCCTGTACGCGCTGCCGTATCCGGTGCTGTACCTGACCGGTCTGTTCGGATACGCCCAGCCGAGCCTCGCCCTGCGGCTGGCCGCGCAGGCGGTGGTGACGGTCACCGCCGTGCTGTTCCTCGCGGTGGCCGCCGGCGTGGACCCGCTCCCGCGCGCGATCCGGCCGCAGGTCCGCGCCTGGATGCTCGCCGGGGCGATCGCCGTACGCGCGTGGACGGCCCTGGTGGTGCTGGCGGGGCCGCCGCAGGCCCCGGAGTGGTACGCGGCGCTCGGGCTGCCGTGGGCGCCGGACCGGGCGGCCGACCAGCGGCTGGGGACGCTGCTCGG
>NZ_MWJN01000212.1:0-3959 GCF_002027145.1 Microbispora sp. GKU 823
GCAGCCACGACTACCAGATCCTCGCGACCGAGGGATACCAGAGCAGCGGAAACTCCAACATCACGGTCGGCGGCTCCACCTCCGGTGGCGGCGGCTCCACGCCGCCTCCGACCGGCGGTGGCGGCGGCTGCACCGCGACGCTGTCCGCCGGTCAGTCGTGGAGCGACCGGTACAACCTCAACGTCTCGGTCAGTGGCTCGAACAACTGGACCGTGACGATGAACGTGCCGTCCCCGGCGAAGATCATCGCCACCTGGAACATCAGCGCCAGCTACCCCAGTTCCCAAGTGCTGACCGCCAAGCCCAACGGCAGCGGCAACAACTGGGGTGTGACGATCCAGCACAACGGCAACTGGACCTGGCCCACGGTCTCCTGTAGCGCGAGCTGATTCCGCACAACCCGCAACACCGCACTCACGGCGCGGCGGCCTCCTGGCCGCCGCGCCACCCTGCTGCCGATCGTCGCGCTGCGGACCCGGCCGGTGGAGACCTTCGCCGCCGACCCGATGGCATGACGTCTTCTTCGACGTCGACGGCACGCTGATGGATGCCTTGGACAACCAGCGGCGAGTTCGGGCGGCCTGGGCGGGCGACTCCGTCGCAAGCCAGACCGGGACCTCTCCGACTGCATTCAGGCCGGCAGTCGGGACGTTTGCCGAGGCCAAAATACGCCGGATGGCGTCCGTTTCCTGTCTGTGGCGTCGTGGCCGCGTGCGAGGGAATTGATGAATTCCATCATGCGACCTGGGTCGATGCCACTGAAATCCGGAGACAACGGCCCTGTTCCCGGGGATTGCGCTTCCGTCGAGATCGGCCAAGGCTCGGCCCCGCCTCGGCGCCTCCAGGGTCTGACGCAGACGGGGCACCTGAGCGGCCGGGACATCCAGTTCTCTCAACCGCGGATGTGTCCATCACCCCATGCATGTGCTACGGTCTATCCAGTTGCAGTTGCGGTACCCATGAAACTTGTGTGCGCCTGGCGGGATGTGACCTTCAGGCGCATTTTGTTTTTCCGGCCATCTCCGGAGGGGCCTCATCCGGCGACGCGGAATCTGTGCAGTGCGGATTCCGGTTCGGTCCCTATTCAAGGAGATTCATCATGGCTGTCGGAATCGTGAAGTGGTTCAACGCGGAAAAGGGCTTCGGCTTCATCGAGCAGGAGGGTGGCGGCCCCGACGTCTTCGCCCACTACTCGAACATCGCCGCCCGGGGATACCGCGAGCTGCACGAGGGCCAGAAGGTGTCGTTCGACATCACCCAGGGCCAGAAGGGCCCCCAGGCCGAGAACATCGTTCTCGCCTGACCCAGGTCCGCATCGTGATTCGGGGTCCGCGCTCGACAAGCGCGGGCCCCGACTCATGTCGGGCAGACGCTCCGTCGTGCTGCAGCTCGTCGCTCCTGCGAGCGCCGCTGCCCGGTCTGGGCAGGTGAGCTTCTGCCGAGGTCGGATGAAGAATCAGGTCCTGGCCCCGAGGGAGGACGCCGGCGTGTGGGCGCCCGCCGACGTGCCGCCGGCGGAGCTGTACTCGCGCGACGCGCTTCCCCTACGTCGCATCTGTCTCAGAGTTTGTGCAGCTTCTTGTATGGGGTCATGATTCGTTCCTGCTGTGATCGGAAATCGACGATCACAGCCACCCCATCCTCTACTTCCAAGACCACGCCGAGACCGTACCGATCATGGGTGACCTGGTCGTTCACACTGAACTGCTCGACAGGCGGGGCGGGAGGCGGGGGTTTGAAGGGACTGGTGGGCAGGTGACGGCGGGACGCGCCGCTGGCTGGCTTCATTCCCTCCAGTATGGGCTGCTCGCCGAGCCGCTTACAACCAACCTCGCGCCTTGAGACGCTGTCTTCGTCCCATGCAACGGTCTGCTTCGGCGGCCTGTGGTGGCGGAGGAAGCTCACCGGCAGGTGCCGGCGAAGCGATCCAAACCTGCCTCAGCCTGCGGGGATGCTCGCTGCTCACGCTCGCCGGAGCGGTAGGCGGAACAGAAGATCGGCCGTCACTCAGGGCCGCCAGGCGTCCTGGTAGTCGGTGTGCCAGTTGTAGGCGGACGCTTCCAGTTTCAGCAGGTGCTCCGCCTGGGCGTGCTCTTCGAGCGCCAGGTAGAGCTCGTTGACGAGCACGGACTCCAGGAAATCCACCCGGTCCCGCTTCGCGGCCAGGTCCCGCTCCGCTTTGTGCGGGTTGCGCTCCCCGGCGTCCGAGGCCCCGTTGGCCTGGTCAAGACCCTCGTTGATGCGGGCACGCAGGAACGCGATCAACCGCTGGAACACGGTTTCCGCCTGGTGTGCACGGGCCCGGCGCGCGTCGGCCACGATCTCGCGGTAGCGCGCGGCCAGGGCGGGCTCGTCCGTGCTCATGAGGTCCGGCCGAGAGAATCGCCGCAGGAGTACTCCTCCGTCGATCGGTTCTTCGTCGTCGGCGGCCAGGGCGTCCCCGAGGAGTTCTGCCGCGAGCAGGGGGCGGTTGCGGACCAGCTCCAGGAGCGTCCCCCGATTGATCGTTGTCATGGCCAGGAGGTTACATGGAGTAGTCACATACGCGCCAAGGGTGGCTGACGTGGCCTGAGGTGATTTCCTTCCCTCCGGTGGAAGCTCTCTTCAACCAAGTGGGTCTTGATGACACGATCACGGGTTCGTTTCGTTCGCCAGCCGGGCGCCGCGGACCACGTGGAGTCTGATTTGTAGACGCATCGACGGGGTTTCTGGAACGACGCACTCTCTACCGGAGTGTCCGTGATTTGCCTGTTGATGACATCGGTACGGCACGGCCGAATCGCGCTTGCGGCCGCGACGGCGGTGGCGCTCGTCCCCGCCACCTCCGCCGCCGCCCGCCCCGTGAAGGACAAGACCCTCACGCAGAACGCCCTGTACAAGGCCGGAGTGCTGCCCACCACCGTGTGCCCGGAAAAACCCATCAAGAAGCTCGACCCGAAATCGGCGAGCAGTTACCTCAACGGCGTCCTCACGTGCCTCAACCGGACCTGGGCCAGGGAATTCAAGGCGGCGGGCCTGAAGTGGTCCACGCCCAAGGTCGTGTACGCCTACCAAGGCGCCGGCGAAATTTCTCAGCCGCGGCGCGAGCCACTGGAAGGACACACTGAAGCTGGCCAGGAAGGCCGCCGCGAAGCTCGTCTCGGCCTACCCGCGGCACGCCTGAACGGGGTACGGCCGGGGAGGGAAGGCCTCCCCGGCCGTGCGGTCATATCAGGGGGTCACCGGCCGGGTCGCCGCAGAGGTGGCGGTGGCCTGCGCGTAGGCCTTCGCCGACACGGTCACCCGTACGGCGACACGGGCGCCGTGGTCGTGGCCCGTGAGGTCATAGGTCCGCCCCGTGGCGCCCCTGACGGGGACGCCGTCGCGCAGCCACTGGTAGGTGACCTTCTCGGGCGACGGCGTCCACGTGCCGGGTGACGCCTTCAACGTGCGGCCGATCTTGGGCGTTCCGGTCACGGCCGGCGGTTCGGCCGAGGTGAACGTCCCCGGCGCGACCGGCGCGGTGGCCGCCGACCGTGCCGACGTGGCCGTGAAGTACGGGTCGTCGACGGTCACCTCGACGAGCACGCTCTTGCCGAGGTCTTCGACACCTGGCCGGTACGTGGACTCGGTGGCCCCGGAGACGGCCGTGCCGTCCACGTACCACTGGTAGGTGAAGCCCGCCACCTGCCGTGACCAGGTGCCGGGAGAGGCGGCGAGCTCGCCGCCGACCTTGGCGGACCCGCTGATCACCGGCGGCGTGGTGCTGGACACCGGCGACCGCTGCGCGTCGTGCAGGTCGACGTCGGCGGCGCGGACGAAGACCTGGCGGTGGGCGTACCAGAGTTGGTAGTAGCGGTCCTGTCCTTTGAGGTCGGTGCGGTCGCCGGGGGCGGATCCGTTGAATGTGGTCGCGCGGTAGTAGTCGGTGGCGACGTCGTCGTCGCTGACGGCGTAGGTCTGCCCGACCGGGACCTTGT
>NZ_MWJN01000213.1:0-3901 GCF_002027145.1 Microbispora sp. GKU 823
CGGACAGCCTCACCGCATAACCTGCAGAAACGGATCACGCGGTGGCAGCTCGTACACCACTTCCCTGGACGTGACCTTCGCCTGGTGGCGCTGTCGTGGTTAGGACGGTCTTATTTGGCCCCGCCCGGACGGCTTGATCTGGCCCCACCGGGGTGCGGGTTCGGCGCTGTTGTGACGGCTTGAAGTGGCCCCGCCTTTGCGGTTTCGGGTGTCGTAGGGCCAGCGGCCGTCGGCGACCGGGGAGTCGGGGTCGAATCGCAGGCGGGCCTCGTCGGGGCTGGTGGCCAGGGTCTGGGGGATCGTGCCAGGTGTGCCCGTTGAGGCGGGCGCTGGTCACGAGTTCGGGCAGGAAGCGCTCGGCCTGGTCGATGAGGCTGGCGGTCAGGGTGATGGCGGTCAGGTCGTCGCCGAGCCAGGCGCCGCGGCGCTTGGCGAGCTGGTGAAGCGCGTGGTCGATGAGGTCGTAGGTGTCGTCGCCGCTGTGCGGTCCCTGGCCGGGCCGGAGCGACGACGTAGGCAACCCAGCACCCGGCGGGCGAGATCACCGGCTGCGACGGCACGGCGCCGTCCACCACCAGTTCCGCAGTCAGCTCCGGCGCGTCTTCACTCGTGCACCGCGGCCTTAGAGGTTGCCTCCCGCCGGCAGCGCGGGCCGATGGATCCAGGCGGCAAGGTCCGCGGGCGCGCATTCGGCGACTCGGGCGGCGTACCGGGGAAGCTCCTCCTCGCTGAGGACCTGCCGCCACTGGCCTGTTGATCCGCTGTGGAAGAACTGGCTGGGGTCGTGATAGAAGCCGTCGTGGCTGGCTTCGGGCGCGAGCTCGCCGGCCCGGCCCTTCATGACCGCGAACGTGGCGGCCTGGACCAGGTCCGGCCAGGCTGCCTCGGTGATGGCGATCCCGAGCCGGGCGGCTATGTAGCGCATCTGCCCTTCGAGGTCATCAAGGAGGTCCTCGTAGCGCAGCAGCACGATGTTCGGCTGGTCGCGGACCTGCCAGAACGTGTCCAGATGGTGAAGCATGATCTCCAGGTCGGACACGGTCTTTCCGGGCGCGGCCGGATTGACCCAGGACCAGAAGCGCTCGCGCGCGGTTCCGCTCGGCAGGGACGGAGCGGCGGCCAGCAGCTCGTCAAGGACCACGGCGCCCACGGCATCCTCCCGCAATGCGAGGGACACGGCCCGGTCGGTGTTGGTGGTATGGCTGTCCAAGGACACGGCCACATCCCGGGGGTCCCGGCTTGCGCAGAGGTAGGTGACCCGGTCGTCGAAGGGCAATCCGTCGAGGGGCGTATGGGTCTTGATGAATCGCCGGTGCGCCTGTGCCTCAAGGTCGGCCAGCACTCCGGTGAGCGGGCGCAGCCGGACGTCCAGCCACGGCGAGATCTGGTCGAGCGGCCGGTCGAATGTCGCGCTTTTGAAGATCTCCAGGGCGCAGATCATCTGCAGCCAGGTCGTCCCGCACTTCGCCGGGGTGCTGATCACGATGTCGCCGGGACGGAACACGAACCCATCCCAGCGGGCCGAGTCCGTAAAGGAGGTCTGGTAGCGAACGCGTTCCCCCAAGCCCATGCGGGGAGAATGGCAGCAACCAGATCGGGCCGTCAACCGTGCCGTGGATGACCGGGGCGCCCCGCTAGCGCAATGACCGGAACGCGGCGCGGACCTCGGTGGTAAACAGCGTCGGTTCCTGCCAGGCAGCGAAGTGATTGCCCCGGTCAACCTCGTTGAAGTAAATGAGGTTGGGGTAGGCCCGCTCGGCCCAGCTGCGCGGGGCCTTTTCTCATGCGGGAAGACGCTCACGGCGGCCTGGCTCAGCATGCGTCAGCGCCTCCCGCACCAGCCGCCGGTGCACCCCGTACCTGCGGGCCAGCGCCCGGACCGACAGCCCCTCCGGCCACGAATCACGCCGGATGCGCTCGAACAGCTCAGCCTTCGTGGCCGCCACCAGACCCTCCTGACGCCGCGCAGCACCACGAGGCTCCCGCGCGCAACCCGCTCGGCGGGGCCACTTCAAGCCGACATAAGGATTCCGTCGCCCGTCCCCAGCCCGGGCGGGGCCAGATCAAGCCGCCCGAGCGGGCCAGATCAAGCCGTCGTAGCCACTGTCGCGGCCCTGGTCACCAGCGTGCGGGCGGGACAGTTTCGCCGGAGCGCCCGAAGGCCATCCGCTTAGCGGGGCCGGCCGCAGCTCGTAGTCTCGTCGGGTGGCCTACGTTCGCACGGTGAAGACTGCCTCGGGGGCGACGGCGGTCCAGGTCGTCTGGTCGTCGCGGCGCGGGTCGCGGAGCATCGAGCACATCGGCTCGGCGCACGACGACGCTGAGCTGGAGGCGCTGAAGTCAGCGGCCAGGGAGCGGCTGGCGGCCGGGCAGACGGAGCTCGACCTCGGGCTGAACCAGCCGGGACCGGGCGGGCCGCTGCCGATCACGTCTTCCCGGATGGGACACCTGATCGATGCGATCGAGCGTGCCTACCGGGCCCTGGGCCTCGATGACGCCGCGGGCGGGGACCAGGTCTTCCGCCACCTGGTCCTAGCCCGGATCATCGAGCCAACGAGCAAGCAGGACAGCCTGCGGGTGCTTGAGGAAGCCGGAGTAAGCGCGGCGTCGTATCCGACGCTCAACCGGTGCCTGCCGCGTATGCGAAGGAGGAGTGGCGGCAGCGGCTGTCCGCTGCATGCGCCGCGCACGCCCGCCTGGGGCCGGCCAGCCTCGTGCTCTACGACGTGTCTACCCTCTACTTCGAGACTGATCAGGGGGACGGGTTCCGCGAGCCTGGCTTCTCCAAGGAGCGGCGGCTGGAGCCGCAGATCACCATCGGCCTGCTGACGGACCAGTCCGGGTTCCCGCTCATGCTCTCGGCTTTCGAGGGGAACCGGGCCGAGACCAAGACGATGCTGCCGGTCATCGAGGAGTTCATGAGCGCGCACCAGCTGCCCGACGTCACCGTAGTCGCGGATGCCGGGATGATCTCCGACGCGAACATGAAGGCCATCGAGGCCGCCGGGCTGTCGTTCATCCTCGGCATGAAGGTCCCCGACGTCCCTTACCTTATCGGCCAGTGGAGGCGGGAGCACCCCGGCGAGGAGATCCCTGACGGGCACGTCTTCACCCAGCCCTGGCCCGCAGGGCCGAAGGACAAGCGCCGTGACCAGGTCATCTACTACCAGTACCGCGCCGACCGCGCCCGGCGGACGCTCCACGGGATCGACGAGCAGGTCGCCAAGGCGGCCAAGGCCGTCGCCGGGCTGGCCCCGGTCAAGCGGAACCGGTTCATCCAGCTTGAGGGCGCGGTCAAGAGCGTCAACCGCGAGCTGGAGGACAAGGCCCGCACCCTGGCCGGGATCAAGGGATACAAGACCAACCTCGCAGCCACCCCGGACGGAGAGCCGGTCACCGCGGACTTCGTGATCAGCTCTTACCACGAGCTCTGGCGGATAGAGAAAAGCTTCCGCATGTCAAAGCACGACCTGCGGGCGCGGCCCGTCTACCACCACAAGCACGAGTCCATCGACGCCCACCTCAGCGTCCTGTTCGCCGCCCTCGCCGTCACCAGGCTCATCGAGGCCCGCACTGGCTGGTCCATCAAGAAGTTCGTCCGCACCGCCCGCCGCTACCGCACCATCCAGATCCGCGCAGGCCAGCACACCATCACCGCCGAGGACCCGCTCCCACCCGACCTCCGCAACGCACTCGCGCTCATCAAGTAGGCCAGACGGGTGCGCACTAAATTGATAAGAGTCAGGTGACGCCCCAACCCAGTGACGCCCCAACCAAGCGACCTCCCCAACCAAGCAACGCCCCACCCCAAACACGTCTCAACCCAAACGGCTTCCCACCCCAGTGACGTCCCAACCCGCCGACCAGGGCCCCACCGCACCACCCCCCCGACCGCACCAAG
>NZ_MWJN01000214.1:0-3885 GCF_002027145.1 Microbispora sp. GKU 823
GCCGGGTCGTCCCGCCGGACCGGAGGGGCGATCCGCGGCCGCGAGCTTCGCGCGGGCGGCGTCGCTCAGCCAGTCCGTGGTCCACGGCGGGGACAGCACGGTGACGATCTCGACCTCCGCGCAGCCCGCGTCGCGGGCGGCCGCGGCGACGTCGGCTCTGATGACGTCCATGGCGGGGCAGCCGAGGAAGGTGGGGGTTATCGTGACGACGACCCGGCCGTCGTCCTCGGCGCTGACGTCCCGCAGGATGCCGAGCTCCTCGATGGTCAGCACGCGGATCTCCGGGTCGCGCACCGCGGCGACGGCGGACCGGACCCGCTCGGCCGCCGCCTGGCCCCGCACCACCGTGTCTCCCACCACCGTCCTTGGGTCGGTCACCACCGGGCTCCCGGGTGCGCCCGGTACACGTACTGCATCTCCGCGAGCAGGTGGCCGAACGCCTCGGTGTGGACGCCGCGGCGGCCGCCCGTGGGAGCCCAGCCGTCCTCGGGACGGCGCAGTGTCGCCTCCGCGAGCACCTGCTCGACCTCGCGGCACCACGGGCCGCGCAGGGCGGCCGGGTCCGCGCCGGGGCCGGCCGCGGCGGGCGGCGGGCCGGGTTCGAACAGCTCGTGCGTGTACGGCCACACGTGGTCCACCGCCGCCTGCATCCGGCGGTGCGACTCGGCGGTGCCGTCGCCGAGCCGCAGGGTCCAGGAGACGGCGTGGTCGACGTGGTAGGCCGTCTCCTTGGCCGCCTTGGCGGCGATCCCGGCCAGCCTCGGGTCGGCGGCCCGAGACAGCCCGGTGTAGAGCAGGCGCTGGTAGACGCCGAAGAACAGCATCTTGGCGATCGCCGTGGCGAAGTCGTCGTCGGGCAGTTCGACGAGCTGGACGTTGCGGAACTCGTGCTCGTCGCGGCCGAAGGCCAGCGCGTCCTCGTCCCGGCCGAGGCCCTCCAGCTCGCCCGCGTACGTCAGCAGGGCGCGGGCCTGGCCGAGCAGGTCGAGCGCGATGTTCGCCAGCGCGACGTCCTCCTCGAACTGCGGGGCCCGCGTGCACCACCCGGCCACGCGCTGGGCGGCGACGAGCGCGTCGTCGCCGAGTCGTAACACGTAGTCCCGCAGGTCCGGGCCGGTCGTGGTCATGGGCGCCGTCACAGGTGCTCGACCCCCTCGGGCAGCTCGAAGAAGGAAGGATGCCGGTAGACCTTGTCGCCCGCCGGGTCGAAGAACGCGTCCTTCTCGTCGGGGCTCGACGCGGTGATCCCGGCCGCGGGCAGCACCCAGATGGAGACGCCCTCGCCGCGACGGGTGTAGAGGTCGCGGGCGTTGCGCAACGCCATGGCGGCGTCGGGGGGCGTGCAGGCCGCCCGCGTGGGAGTGGGCCAGGCCCCGGCGGGGGCGGACGAACGACCTCCCACAGCGGCCAGTCGGTGCGCTCCGGGGCCCGGGCCGCCTCCCCGGCGGGCGCGGGCTCCGCCGCCTCCCGGGACTCGCCGTGTTTGGCGGCGTAGGCGGCCGCCGCCTCCCGCACCCAGGCGCCGTCCTCGTGCGCGCGCCGGCGGTGGGCCAGGCGCTGCCGGTTGCACGGCCCGTTCCCGGCGACCACGCGTTTGAGCTCCTCGAAGTCGGGGGGCGTGAAGTCGTGGTGTCCGCGTTCGGCGTTCCAGCGCAGGGCCGGGTCCGGCAACGTCACGCCGAGGACGCGAGCCTGGGGCACGCAGATGTCCACGAACCGCTGCCGCAGCTCGTCGTTGGTGGCCCGTTTGATCCGCCAGGCCAGCGATTGCGCGGAGTGCGTGGACATGTGGTCCGGCGGCCCGAACATGGCCAGGGCGGGATACCACCAGCGGTCGACCGCGGCCTGCAGCATCGCCCGCTGCTCCGGCGTGCCCCGCGACAGCGCGTACAGCAGGTCGAAGCCCTGCCGGTGGTGGAAGGACTCCTCCTTGCAGATGCGCACCAGGGCCCGGGCGTACGGGCCGTAGGAGGTGCGGCAGAGGGAGACCTGGTTCACCACGGCGGCGCCGTCCGTCAGCCAGGCGAGCGCCCCGACGTCCGCCCAGGTGAGGGTCGGATAGTTGATGAACGACAGGTACTTCTGACGGCCCGCGTGCAGCTCGTCGAGCATCCACTCCCGGGACACGCCGAGGCTCTCCGCCACCGAGTAGAGGTAGAGGCCGTGGCCCGCCTCGTCCTGCACCTTCGCGATGAGGATGGCCTTGCGCGCGAGGCTCGGGGCCCGGCTGATCCAGTTCGTCTCCGGCTGCATGCCCATGATCTCGGAGTGGGCGTGCTGCGCGATCTGCCGGATCAGCGAACGGCGGTAGCCGTCGGGCATCCAGTCCCTCGGCTCGATCTTCCCGTCCGCGGCGATCAGCGCCTCGAAGCGCGCGGCCCCCTCCTCGTCGCCGGCCGGGGCCGTGCCCGCGGGCGGACCTTCGCCGGCGGCGAGTTCCCGCTCGGCGGCGTCCACCTCCGCGAGAAGCTCCTCGGTGCCGAGCGGAGGCACACCGTCGAGCAGCTCCACCTCTGACCTCCGTCGAATGCCCTCAGTGCCAGGTGATGGTGCGTGTCGTCGCCGATGGGCGCCCCCAGAACGCCGTGCCGACGCCATCAGCTTCGTCCCGGCCGCGGTGGCGCCGCATCTCCCGTATTGCGGTCCGGCCCCTCGCGGGCCACGGCCCACAGGTCGGGGAACGCCAGGCCGGACAGGGTCCTGTACAGATAGGAGGCGCCGGCCGAGCCTCCTGTGCCGGTCTTGGCGCCGATGACCCGCTCCACCAGCTTGACGTGGCGGTAGCGCCAGTCCTGCAGCCCCTTGTCCAGGTTCAGCAGGCGCTCGCCCACGCGGGCGGCGTAGCCGTCGTCCCGGCGGACCCGCCGCAGCACCTCGCGCAACTCGTCCGACGGCTCGAGCGCCCGCGTCACGTCCCGGTGCAGCAGCCCGGGCGGGACCCGGTATCCCTGCGTGGCCAGGTAACGCAGGTAGGAGTCGAAGACGGAGGGCCGGTCCATCGCGGCCTCGATCCGCCGGCGCTCCTCGCCGCCCTCGGGGAAGACACGCAGGATGCGGCGGTCGCGCCGCCCCAGCATCGCCTCGATCTCCCGGAACTGGGGCGACTGGAAGCCGCTGGCGCTGCCCAGCCGGGAGCGGAACGCCGTGAACTGGAACGGCGTCATCGTCTCGACCGTGTCGATCCCGGCGACGACGATCCTCAGCACGGCCTGGCAGCGGTGGAGCGTGCGCAGCGCGTGGGCCGACTCGCCGGCGACCAGCTCGCGCTGGAGCCGCGTCAGTTCGTGCAGGAGTTCCTTGAACCACAGCTCGTGGACCTGGTGCACGACGATGAACAGCAGTTCGTCGTGCTGGTCCGAGCGTGGCCGCTGGGCCCCCAGCACCTCGTCGAGCGCCAGGTAGGAGGAGTACGTCAGCGCGACGGGTGGTTCGACGGCCACGGCGGTCACCTCATCGTGAGAAGACGCATTCCCCCGGAACGCGACAGATTGAAATCTGCGGCACGCTTTCCGCGCCCACCATCTCTCTCGTCACGCTAATGCGGAGCGCGTCCGCGGTACAAGCCGTGAATCGGGCGAAGCAATCTCGGAGAACGAAAGCGCGTGCACGCCGCGAAAAGAGCATTTCAGGAGTTGCACGGAAAAGACCGGCTTCCTCATCATTGCGCAGGGCTACGTGTGCGATTTCGAGGAGGAACTGTGAGTCCCCAATCAGCCGAGACCCTCTCGCCCGTGATCGAGGGGGGCGGAGGAGGACATCCGGCCCTGCCCCGCGAGATCAACCTGGCCGCGTACTTCCTGGACGGGGCCGATCCGGGGCGTACGGCGTTGGTGACGCCGGGGGGCCGGGTGTCGTACGGGCGGGTGCGGGAGCTGTCGTGCCGGG
>NZ_MWJN01000215.1:0-3813 GCF_002027145.1 Microbispora sp. GKU 823
CGCTTCATGGATTTCTCCCTGGTCTGTCGTGGGACGTCACTTGCGCCCCATGCGTCAGTGAAGGAACGAGGAGAAAGGTATAGGAGGAGTAAGGGCGGTGTAAGAGGTATCGCGGCCTTCGTGCTCCGGCCGGGAAGGCGGGGGCGTGGCCGCGTCGGGTGGCCTCCGTGACGTTTTGGCTGATCATCTACGGCGGTCTCTGGCCTTCCTTACCTTGGGTAATGGAACGGTTCAAGACGTTGTGTGATGCAAATCACAGTTTGGGGCGAAACGGAAAAGGGCCCAATCTCGTCGAAACTGGTCACGCCAGGCAGTGGGCACCCGGGAGGCGGACGCAAGGAAGGCGCCGCCGGATGGCGAAGTTCGCCCTGGAGCCGGTCAGCAACTCGCTCCACCGGGAGGTCGCACCGCTGGGCGTACAGGTGGTCGTGGTCGAGCCCGGCGGTGTCCGCACGGAGATGGCTAGCCGTGGGATCGCGACGGCGAATCGGCCGGCCGCCCAGATGACGCCGGAGCAGGACGAGCGCTACGGCAGCCTGCGCCGCCACTCCCCGAGGGGAGCCACTGCGTAAGCCACCGCGCCCTCCAACCCCGTAAGGATCACCGGCTCAAGCGCCGGGAGAGAGGTGAAGCGGGGCGCGAGGCGCACGGCTGCGGTGCGGGGCGAACGGTGGTCACGCGCGGGGCGGGAGGCAGACCGGGGCGAAGAGGGAAGCCACGATGGGAGAGGGTGATCGGATGCTACGCCTGCGACAAGAGCGCGCGGGCTCCGAGCGCATCGGCCGGGACCCCGCCGGCTTCATCAAGATCATGCGAACCCGGAACCTGCCCGCTCTCTGCACCAGTACCAAAAACAGGAAAAGGGCCCGGATAGACGTGCCATCCAGGCCCTTCCTGTGGTCCAGTCAGAGCGTCAGAGAGTTAGTCTCAGACGATCTTGCCGGAAGCGAACTTCGCGGCGTACTGGTAGACGGCCAGGGTCTCACCGTCGAAGTACGGGGAGACGCTGGTGTCGATGCGCTTGTTGCCGTCGGTGTCGGAGACCGCGATGGTCACACCGTTCAGGTAACCGAGACGCTTGGTGTTGCTGTAGCGGTACAGCCAGGACGAGCCGATGGAGCCCTCGCCGGTGAAGGAGGACTTGATACCGACGAGCTCCTCGGCCTTCATCGCGGGAGCGGCGGCCTTGAAGGTCTTGCCGTAGCTCCACTTGAGGGTCTTGCCGGTGAAGGCGTAGCTGCCGTCCGGGTGCGACCCGCTCGGGTAGCCGAACACGAAGACCGCGGAACCGATCTTCTGGTTGTAGGCCAGGCCCTGGCCACCGACGTTGGCGCCGAGGGTGCCGACGTCCTTCAGGGCGATGTCGACCAGCTTGCCACGCAGCTTGTAGTCGACGTCGAACAGGACCCAGAAGGTGGCCTTGTAGAAGCCGTTGTCCTTCGTGAAGTAGTACGCCTTGCCGTCGGCCGACGGGCCGCCGTTGCCGTACTCCTGCTTGCTGACACGGGTGATCGTGAGACCGAAGTCACGCCCGAGCCGCTTGTCGGTGCTCTCGCCACGGACCAGCGTGTCGATCGAAGACTTGGCGATGCCCGTGAGCTGGCACCAGCCGTCGACGCTCACGTACTCCTTGGCGCCCTCTTCGCCGCGCTGACGGAGGTGCTCGCGGTCCACGACGGGGACGATCTCGCCGGCCCAGCCGGTGGTCTTGAGCTCGAGGTCCTTGCGGGCCTTCTCGGCGTCCGCCTTGGTCTCGAAGGTGCGGTTGTCGACCCAGTTCTTGACCTTGTCGGTCGAGACGCTGGTGGGCAGGACGCCGTTGTAGACGGTGACGAACGCGTAGTCGCGGTCGCCGTCCTCGTAGACGTCGTAGTCGTAGTGGGTGTACGCGGTCTTGCCCACGTAGATGCCCCACGGGGTCTTGCCCTGGTAGTAACCCGGGATGAAGACCCACTTGTCCAGCGTCGCCTTGTTGCTCACCGTGTCGTAGACGCAGTGACCGGCGGTCGCCACCAGGTTCTTGTACTGGCTCTGCACCGCGGTGGCCGAGCACCAGTGCGGCTTGTTGTCGGCGCCGATGAAGAACACCTTGCCGGTCGTCTTCGGCAGGTTGATGTTCTTCAGGGTCCCCGTGGCGGCCTTCTGGTCGCCGCTCGAACCCACGACACCGGGCTTGCTGTCGGCCGAAGCGCCACCCGTGGACACGTGCTTGGTCGGGACCGTGGTCTCGACGTTGTAGGGGGTGGCGTTGACGAGGTTGGCCTTGTTCTGGCCGTACCAGAATGCCGCCACCTGCTTGGCGGCGAAGTTCGTGTTGGCCAGGTTGACGGCGGGGATCTCGTCGGCGGCGTGAGCCGGCGCTGCGATGGCTGCGGAGGCCAGCAGGCCCGCCGCGATCCCGCCCAGAGCGAGGGTGCGCTTCATGGGTTTCTCCCAGGTCTGTCGTGGGACGCGGCTTGCGCCCCATCCGTCAGTGAAGGATCGAGGAGAAAGCTATAGGAGAGATTTGTGAGGCGTAAGCGATCCGCGGCTTGCGCTCGCCGTCGCCCGCTGCTGTGCCTGTCCCTCGTCCGGCTGCGTCCGGCAACGTTTTGGCTGATCACCAAGGGTGAATTCCGGTCTCCCCTATATGCGCCACGAGTATCGAGTGTGACCTAAATCACATCTTTTGGTGAAACCGGATTAGGCTCGCTTCCGTCAAAGCGGGCCTCTCGGGACGCTCGACGCGCTGACGGTCGCCCTCAGGCGGAGGAGATTTCGGACATGCGAAAAGGGCCCGGCTGGAGGCCGGGCCCTTTCCTGTGGTCCAGTCAGAGCGTCAGAGAGTTAGTCTCAGACGATCTTGCCGGAAGCGAACTTCGCGGCGTACTGGTAGACGGCCAGGGTCTCACCGTCGAAGTACGGGGAGACGCTGGTGTCGATGCGCTTGTTGCCGTCGGTGTCGGAGACCGCGATGGTCACACCGTTCAGGTAACCAAGACGCTTGGTGCTGCTGTAGCGGTACAGCCACGAGGAACCGATCGAGCCCTCGCCGGTGAAGCTGGTCTTGATGCCCACCAGCTCCTCGGCCTTCAGCGCCGGAGCAGCGGCCTTGAAGGTCTTGCCGTAGGCCCACTTGAGGGTCTTGCCGGTGAAGGCGTAGTTGCCGTCCGGGTGCGACCCGCTCGGGTAACCGAAGACGAAGATCCCGGTGCCGATCTTCTGGTTGTAGGCCAGGCCCTGACCACCGACGTTGGCACCGAGGGTGCCGACGTCCTTGAGGGCGATGTCGACGAGGTGACCACGCAGCTTGTAGTCGACGTCGAAGTTGCCCCAGTAGGTCGCCTTGTACCAGCCGTTGTCCTTGGCGAAGTAGAAGGCCTTGCCGTCGGGCGTCCAGCCGCCGTTGCCGAACTCCTCCTTGGAGACCCGGGTGACCTCGGTGCCCCAGGTCTTGTCCTCGTAGGTGGAGGTGCCGTGCTCCTTGGCCTGGTTCTCCAGGGTCGCCACGTCGGCGGGCGTCTTCGTGATCTGGCCGCGGGTGACGGGCGCCTTCGCCGAGTCAGGCGTGCGGAGGGGGACCCGCGTCGTGTAGTCCACCACCGGCACGATCTTGCCGGCGAAGCCGGTGCTCTTCAGCTCCAGCTCCTGCTGGGCCTTCTCCGCCGCGGCCTTGGTCTCGAACGTGCGGTTGTCCACCCAGTTCTTGACCTTGTCCACGGCCACGTCCGTGACCTGGACGCCGTTGTAGACCGTCACGAACGCGTAGTCGCGGTCGCCGTCCTCGTAGACGTCGTAGTCGTAGTGGGTGTACGCGGTCTTACCGACGTAGAT
>NZ_MWJN01000216.1:0-3669 GCF_002027145.1 Microbispora sp. GKU 823
CCGCCGCCCACGCCGCCGCCACACACATCGACAACACACTCGACGACTACCGCAGAGAGATCCAGCAGCGCCTGTTCCGCTCGGCCGGCTGAGCGGTCCCGCCGGTGGGGCGTCTCCGTAGTCACTCCCACGTACGGAGACGAATCGTTTCGATGGTGTGATCATGGTTAGGTCGCGGACGGGCTGAAGGCACCGGTCCGCTCGAGGCGGTCTGTGAATCTTTCATTCGTGCGCGACCGGCAGGGGACCGCGAGCATCCCTGCTGAGAGCCGCGGCAGCGAGTTCATGCCCTTACGCGGGCCGGTAAGAAGGGGAAGGAGGTTCTTGACACGCGCGTCGCCCGTCGTATTTGCTTCGCTGCATCCCGCCACCCCCCAATCCGTCGGCAGGAAGGAACGAGTCAAGTCTCTGTCGATCTGTTAGCGCTAACAAAACCCGTAATCGCCGCCAGGAGGCAATAAGGGGCTGGGTTCCGTTGCCCGGTCGAGGCGAATCGGTTCGTGGACCTTTTGCGAGGAGGTTCGGAGCAGACGCTCGCCGATGCGGTGTGATGGTGATCCACCGACGTCGCGGCTCGCCGCGTACAACGGCGTGAGGCGCGCCGTCGGCGTTCCGGGCTGCAGCCGGGCTACTCACCCGCTGTCCGCGACCCCTTCCTCCTTCGTGCATGCGCCTTCGCGCGCGGATCGGGTCCGCGACCGGGACCCGACATCGCCTCGGTCTCCACGCTTCGGATGACGCCTTATCGGTACCGAGCGTAAGGATCGAGGAGCGGCCGGCTCCCGCGGCCCAGCCGTCCACTGCGGGCTGTTCCCACAGTGACCCGCCGCATGAATGGGACACGACCGCCTATCGCCGGCTCCGGCGAGGCTGCCCGGATTCAGCACGTGGCTGTCTCCGCCGTGCCTTCCCCCCAAGGAGTGAAAGCAATGGGTTCTTCATCCGCTGACCTGTCGGGCCATGCGGCTCGCGGACGGCGCTCACCGGCGGCCGTCGCGGCCTGCCTCGTGGCAGCGCTCGCGGCCCTCCTCGCCACCGCCCTGACATGGTCGGCACCGGCATCGGCGGCGATGGCGCCGCTGGTCGGCGCGTCCTCGGGGCGCTGCCTGGACGTGGCGGGCAACACCGATGCGCTGGGCGCCGCCCTGCAGATCTGGGACTGCAACGGCCAGGCCAACCAGGCGTTCGAGTTCACCTCGGCCGGTGAGCTGCGCACGTTCGGCGGCACGCGGTGCGTGGACGCGTACGGCCAGGGGACGTCGCCGGGCACGAAGGTGGTCATCTGGTCGTGCAACGGGCAGGCCAACCAGAAGTGGCGCCAGAACGCCGACGGGTCCATCACCGGGGTCCAGTCCGGTCTGTGCCTGGACGTGTACCAGGCGGCCACGGCCAACGGGACCGCGGTCGCCCTGTGGACCTGTAACGGGCAGAGCAACCAGAGGTGGACCGTCGCGGGAGGCGGGCCCACCACGTCACCGAGCCCGTCCACGTCGCCGAGCCCGCCGCCGCCCGGCTCGCGTCCGTGTGACATCTACGCCGCCGGTGGCACCCCGTGCGTGGCCGCCCACAGCACCACGCGGGCGCTCTACAACGCCTACAACGGCAACCTGTACCAGGTGCGGCGCTCCTCCGACAACACGACCAGGAACATCGGCGTCCTGACCGCGGGCGGCGTCGCCAACGCCGCGGCCCAGGACTCCTTCTGCGCCGGCACCACCTGCGTCGTCACCGTCGTGTACGACCAGTCCGGGCGCGGCAACGACCTGTGGTACCAGGGGTCGAGCGTGGTCCCCGGGTCCCCGCAGAGCAAGCCCGCGATCGCGACCACCGAGTCATTGTCC
Source organism: Microbispora sp. GKU 823 (assembly GCF_002027145.1). NCBI lineage: Bacteria > Bacillati > Actinomycetota > Actinomycetes > Streptosporangiales > Streptosporangiaceae > Microbispora > Microbispora sp. GKU 823. The sequence goes on from NZ_MWJN01000216.1 coordinate 1,842, forward strand.
GTCGGCGGTAACAAGGCCTACTCGCTGTACATCAACCCCGGCAACAGCTACTGGCGGGACGGTCACCTGACCGGCGTGCGACCGGCACCGCGCCCGAGGGCATGTACATGGTGACCAGCGGCACCCACGTCAACAGCGGCTGCTGCTTCGACTACGGCAACAGCGAGACCACCCGCAAGGCCGACGCCGCCGGCGCCATGGACGCGATCTACTTCGGCACGAGCTGCTGGTTCGGCGGCTGCTCTGGATCGGGTCCCTGGGTGCAGGCCGACCTCGAATGGGGCCTCTACCCCGGTGGCAGTCAGTCGTGGAACCCCAACCAGAGGGCGTTCACCAGCAAGTTCGTCACCGCGACGCTGAAGAACAACGGCACCAGCCGGTTCGCGATCAAGGGCAGCAACGCGCAGTCCGGCAGTCTGTACACCCTTTACGACGGCGCGCTTCCCCCCGGCTACAGCCCCATGAAGAAGCAGGGCGCCATCGTCCTGGGCAGCGGCGGCGACTGCTGCAAGCCCGACGGCGGCGCCAACCTCAGCGCCGGCACCTTCTACGAAGGAGCCATGGTCGCGGGCTATCCCTCCGACGCCACCGAGAACGCGGTGCAGGCCGACGTCGTCGCCGCTGGCTACCGCTGACCCCCTAACCGCGCATGGAGTTGCGTATGTTGAGTCACAAATCCCTTTTCGCCGCAATCGCGGCGGCAGCACTTCTCGTTCTGGGCATAAGCGGTACGGCGCTCGGCGGAACGACGTCGGCCACGCACAGCGCCGTGGCCGCCGCGGCGACCGCCGGATGCGGCAAGGCCCCGACGCTGGCGAGCGGCGCGCACTCGATTGTGAGCAGCGGCCAGAACCGCAGCTACATCCTGCGGGTGCCCGCCAACTACGACAGCAACCGCCCCTACCGCCTGATCTTCGGGTTCCACTGGAACGGCGGTACCGCCAACGACGTCGACTCGGGCGGAACCGACGGGTACAACTGGTCGTACTACGGACTCAGGCGCCTGGCGGACGCCGCGAACAACGGCACGATCTTCGTCGCGCCCCAGGGCAACGGCAACGGCTGGGCCAACCCCGGCGGCCAGGACGTGACCTTCGTCGACGACATGCTCAGGCAGATCGAGGCCGGCCTGTGCGTCGACACCAGCCAGATCTTCTCCACGGGCTTCAGCTACGGCGGCGGTATGAGCTACGCGCTCGCCTGCGCCCGGGCGTCGGTCTTCCGCGCGGTCGTGGTCTACTCCGGCGCGCAGCTCAGCGGGTGCAACGGCGGCACCCAGCCCATCGCGTACATGGGGGTGCACGGCATCGGGGACCCGGTGCTCAACATCTCCACCGGGCGAGGGCTGCGTGACACGTTCGTGAGGAACAACGGCTGCACCGCGCAGAATCCGCCCGAGCCCAGGTCGGCAGCCTGACCCACATCGTCACCGCCTACTCGGGGTGCCGGGCCGGGTACCCGGTCGTGTGGGCGGCGTTCGACGGTGGCCACACCCCGGGCCCGATCGACGGGTGCACCTGTGACGGCTGGAGGACCTGGACCTCGGGCGAGGCGTGGAAGTTCCTGACGCAGTTCGACACGACCCCGCCGACCTCACCCTCTCCCTCGCCGACCGCCTCGCCGTCGCCGTCGTCGCCGTCGGGGAGCACGAGCGCGCTCAAGGGTGTGGGGTCCGGGCGGTGCCTGGACGTCAGCGGGGCGTCGCAGGCCAACGGCGCTCAGGTGCAGATCTGGGACTGCAACGGCCAGAACAACCAGCAGTGGACCTCCACCAGCGCCGGTGAGCTGCGCGTCTACGGCAACAAGTGCCTCGACGTCAACGGCGGCG
>NZ_MWJN01000217.1:0-3468 GCF_002027145.1 Microbispora sp. GKU 823
CGAGCGAATCAATAGACACAGCGCGATTCGCTCATGCGACTCCGAGCCGCAAGGCGAGGAGGTGGCATGAGCGAGCGGAGCGAGCGAATGGACAAGCACACCGAGCGGCGCCGCGTCGAGCGTCACGCCCTCGTCGTCGGCGTCCGGCCCGAGCGCAGGGAGGAGTACCTCGAACTGCATCGCAACGTCTGGCCGCAGGTCGAGCAGACCTTGCGCGACGCCAACGTCACGAACTACTCGATCTTCATCGTCGGCGACACCCTGTTCGCCTACTACGAGTATGTCGGCGAGGACCACGCGGCCGACATGGCCCGCATCGCAGAGGACCCGGTGACGCGCGAGTGGTGGACGCACACCGACCCCTGCCAGGTGCGCATCGTCGAAGAAAGAGATCCCGGAGCGCTGTGGCAGCCGCTCGACGAGATCTGGCACCTGTCATGACCGGCGTGATCGACGCACACGTCCATCTCTGGAACCGGGCCACCGACCCCCAGCCGTGGATCGACCCCACGACGATGGCGGCCATCGATCGCGACTTCACGCCCGGCGACCTCGAGCGGATGCTCGATTCGGCGGGCGTGGACGCCGCGGTCGTCGTGCAGGCGAGCAACAGCGCCGCCGAGACGCGACGGCTGCTGGCGCACCCGAGCCCGCGCATCGCCGGTGTGGTCGGCTGGACCGACCTCACCGCCGACGTCGCGGCGCAACTCGACGGGCTCGATCCCGCGGCGCGCCGGAGGCTGGTGGGAATCCGGCACCTGGTCCACATCGACCCCGACCCCGACTGGCTCGCGCGACCCGACGTGGGAAGGGCGCTTGAGCAGCTGGGCGCGCGCGACCTCGGCTTCGACCTGGTCGTTCGATGGTGGCAGCTGCCGCTGGCCGCGACCGTCGTGGCCGCGCACCCCGGTGTCCGCTTCGTCGTGGACCACCTCGGCGGGATCGCCGAGTCGGACGACGAGGCCGGCTGGGAGGCCGGCCTGCGCGAGCTCGCCGGCCGGCCGAACACCTTCGCGAAGATCTCCGGGCTGGCCGGACTCGTGAACGGCGGCGACGGAGCCCGCCTCCGCCGCGTGGTCGACGTGGCGCTCGACGCGTTCGGCCCGGAGCGGCTCATGTACGGGTCCGACTGGCCGCTGGCCGAGCTGGGGGCCGGTGCGGTCGCGTGGCGGCGCGCGGTGGACGAGCTCATCGGCGAGCTGAGCCCGGCGGAGCGGCAGTCGATCATGTCTGGCGCCGCGTCGGTCCTCTACGGGCTGGGCGGATGACGGCCTCGATCGCGGATCTGCTGAACCGAGGCCGGTCGGGGCGCGGTGTCATCGGCCTCGGCGGATCACCGCTCGGCAACTTCGCCCGGTCTGTGAGCGACGACGAGGCCGCCCAGACGGTGCGCCGGGCGTGGGATCGCGGTATCCGCTACTTCGACACGGCGCCGCACTATGGTCTCGGGCTCTCCGAACGCCGCATCGGAGCCGAATTGCGCCGCCGCCCTCGCGACGAGTTCGTGCTTTCCACCAAGGTCGGTCGCCTGATCGTGCCCAATCCCCGGCCTCGGGAATGGGATGACGACGGGTTCGCCGTTCCCGGCGACCTCACGCGGCGGTGGGACTTCTCGGCGACGGGTGTCGAACGCTCGCTCCGGGAGAGCCTGACGCGTCTCGGACTCGAGTCGGTCGACATCCTGTACCTGCACGATCCCGACCAGGCGTGGAAGAGCGCGGCGCGGGAGGGGCTCGCGTCGCTGGCGCGGCTGAAGGCCGCCGGCGTCGTGAAGGCCATCGGCGTCGGGACCAACACCACTGCCGGGCTCGCCGCGATCATCGAGGAGGGGCTCGTCGATGTGATCATGCTGGCCAACCGCTATTCGCTGCTCGACCACAGCGCACTCGACTCGGTGCTCACGCCGGCCCGTCGCTTCGGTGTCGCCGTGTCGCCGTCGGTGTCTTCGCCACCGGCCTGCTCTCCACCGCCCGGCCCGCACCTGGCTCGACGTACGAGTATCGTGCCCCCGGCGCCGACGTGCTCGGGCGCGCGGAGCGCATCGCGTCTGTCTGCGCAGATCACGGCGTCGAACTGCCCGCCGCCGCGCTGGCCTTTCCGCTGCTGCACCCCGCGGTCTCCGCGATCGCCGTCGGCATGCGCTCACCGCGCGAGGTGGACGAGAACCTCCGGCGGTTCGAGACCGACATCCCCGAGGGGCTCTGGCACGACCTTATCGCCGAAGGCCTGATCCCGCCGGGGCCGTGCCGACGCGCGAACCTTGATGCCCTAGGGAGCATCCCACGGGTGGCGGGTGAGGCATCCCCCCCGCCGCGGTGGCACTGGCCGCGGCGGGGCCCTCTCAGGAGCCGGCTTCCTGGCCCATCGCTCCGTGTACGCGGGGGCGGCGCCTGGCCCATGAGCCCACTATGTGGACGCGCATCGCGGCCGCGGCGCCCTGGGAGTCGCCCTGAAGGATCATGGACTCGATCTGCCGGTGCTCGGCGAGCGACTGGAGGAGTTCCTCCCTGTTCGGGTCGCCGTTGTACTGACTCGACAGCCGTGCCTTGGCATGGATGCCATGAATGATCGCATGACCGAGGCGATTGCCGGAGGCAAGCATGATCATTTCGTGGAAGGCGACGTCCTCCCTGCCGTAGCGCTCCGGGTCGTGCAGGGTCTCCGCGAGGACGTTCGCCTGCCTTTTCAGCGCCTCGGCCTGAGCCGGTGTGATCACGCGCGCGCACTGCGCCGCCATGTCGCATTCGAGCGCCACCCGGACGTTGACGAGGTCGTCGAGGATGGACAGGTCGCTGTCGTGCCGGATCTGCGCCTCGAGGACGAGGGGGTCCAGCAGGTTCCAGCCGATGGGCTCCAGGACCCGGGTCCCCCGGCCCGGAGTGGCCTTGACCAGGCCCTTCGCCTCCAGAAGCTTGATCGACTCGCGCACCACCGTACGGGAGACGCCGAACTCCTGGCACAACTCGGGCTCTGTCGGGAGCACGCTGTCCACGGGGTAGGCCCCCGACACGATACGGTCGACGAGATACGTGACCACGGTGTCGCCCAGGCGGCGGGGCCGTCGGTGTGCGGGCGGCTCCAGTGGGCCGCGGGAGGCACTCGCGGTCAGGCCGGGTTGAGAGAACGCGGCAGTCACTGGGCCTCCAGGAGGATCATCACAGGTGAGAGTATAACTCCTCTGCTCATATGTAATTCATATGATGAATTTTGCTTGTCGCTGACAAGGGGAGAGCCGGCCCGCCGAGGGCGGACCGGCTCCGGATTTCGGGCGTCAGATCGGTGTCAGACGCGGGTCCACTTCTGGTTGTTCTGGCCGTTGCAGGTCCAGATCAGCACCTTGGTGCCGTTGGCGGTGCCGCCGCCGTTGACGTCCAGGCACTTGTTCGCGCCGACGGCGGTGATGCTTCCGTTCGGAGTTGAGGCGCCACTTCTGGTTGTTCTGGCCGTTGCAGTCCCAGATGATCACGC
>NZ_MWJN01000218.1:0-2966 GCF_002027145.1 Microbispora sp. GKU 823
GCGCTGCCGCCGCCACCCTCGCCCTCACCGCCGGCCGCCGCGGCCTTCGGCACCGCACGCCCCCAGCTCGAACGCATCCTGCTCACCGGGCTGGAGGCGCTCATCCCGCTGTCCGCCGGCATGGCCGCCGTCGCCGTCGTCTCCCGCGACCCCAGCCGCGAACTCCAGCTCACCCTGCCCACCCCGTACACCACGACCCTCGGCCGCCGCCTGGCCGTCCTCGGCGGCCTCAGCGCCGCCCTGTCCATCGCCTTCTCCGCCGCGCTCGCCCTCGGCGGCTGGTGGAACGGGCCCGGCCTGCCGTACGCGCCCCTCGTCTGGGCCGCCCCACTCCTGTGGCTCACCGGGCTCGCCCTCCTGGTCGCCGCACTCGGACGCAGCGTCGTGCTCGCCACCACGACCGTCGCCGCCGTATGGCTCGGCGAGCAACTGTTCGCCACGTCCTTCGCCACCACACCCGGGCTTCGCCCGTTCTTCCTGTTCATGACCACCCGCATCGGCGTCCCCACCGACTGGGACGCCAACCGCGCGGCGCTGGCCACCTCCGGGGCCCTGCTCGCGGCCCTCGCCCTGATCCTGCTGCGCCGCCCCGAACGCCTGCTCACCGAGGAGGAGACATGACCACCGCACGACAGACGTGGGCGGTGACCCGCTACGAGTTCCGCATGCAGATCCGCAAACGGTCCCTGTGGATCACCACCGCCGTCCTCGCCGTCGTCCTCACCCTCACCCAGGGCGACCGCGGACCACGCCACCTGCCGCTCGGCACACCGCCCCGCGAGGTGATGGCGGGCTGGGCGCTGCTGATGTCCATCCTCCTGCCGATCGGCTTCGGGATGGTGCTCGCCGACCGCCTCACCCGCGACCGGCGACTCGGCCTGGCATCCCTGCTCGAAAGCCTCCCGACCGGCCGGGGCGCACTCGTCGCCGGCAAGTACCTCGGCGGCCTGGCCTCCACCGCGGTCCCCGCCGCGCTGGTTCTCCTCACCGCCGCCGCCGCAGAGACCGCCCACCGGCACGACCCCGCCCTGTTCGCCTGGGCGGCCGTCGCCTTCGCCCTGATCACCCTCCCCGGACTGGCCTTCGTGACCGCCTTCGCCCTCGTCTGCCCGCTGCTGACGACCGCCCCGCTGTTCCGGGTGCTGTTCGTCGGCTACTGGTTCTGGGGCAACATGCTCAACCCCGACCTGTTCCCCTCACTGACCGGGACCCTGCTGACCCCCCTGGGCGACTACCCGGCGACCTGGCTGATGGGGGAGCGGGCCCTGTACGCGGGCGCCGACGGCTGGCTGGAGTTCCTGCGCCCCCAGCCCGGCGGCGCGACGACCGTCCTGGCCTCGCCCTGCTCCTCCTGCTCAGCCTCCCGCCCCTCGCGCTGGCCCCGCCGCTACTGCGCCGCAGAAACCTGTCCGCCTGACCTCCTGAAAGACACCTCGCATGGACATCCAGATCACCGGGCTGCGCCGCACGTTCGGCAAGGTCACCGCCCTCGACGGACTCGACCTCGCCGTCCCGGGCGGCATGTACGGCCTGCTCGGCACCAACGGCGCCGGTAAGACGACACTCATGCGCGTACTCGCCGGAGTGCTGCCGCCCACCGCAGGAACCGTACGCGTCGGCGGCCACGACCTCACCACCAGAACCGGCCGCCTGGCCGTACAACGCCGGCTCGGCTACCTGCCCCAGGACCTCGGCCTCTATCCCGACCTGTCGGCCCAGGAGTTCCTCGACTACGTCGGCCTGCTCAAGGGACTCGACGACACCGCCGCCCGCCGCCGCCAGATCGGGGAGCTCCTCGACATGGTCGGCCTGACCGACGCCGTCGGCCGCAAGCTCCGCGGCTTCTCCGGCGGCATGCGCCGCCGCGTCGGCATCGCGCAGGCCCTGCTCGGCGACCCCGCCCTGGTCGTGGTCGACGAACCCACCGCCGGCCTCGACCCCGAGGAACGCATCCGCTTCCGCACCCTCCTGGCCTCCATCGCCGCCGGCCGCACCGTCCTGCTCAGCACCCACATCGTCGAGGACGTCGCCCAGACCTGCCGCGACACCGCGGTGATGGCCCGCGGCAGGGTCGTCTTCAACGGCCCCGTCGCCGACATCGTCCAACGGGCCGAAGGCATCACCTGGGAACTGGTCGGCCAGGGACCGCCGCCCGCCGGCGGCGTCGTCGTGTCCGCCGTCAGCCGCTCCGACGGCACCCACTACCGCCTCGTCAGCCCCACCCGGCCCGACCCCCGCGCCGTACCGGTCCAGCCCTCCCTCGAGGAGGGGTACGTCGCGCTCATGCACGCGGGCACGAGCGCCTGAACAGCGGGGGAGTGGTCACCGTACGTAATCAATGGCGCATGCCGCGCAACGCCGGTCTCAGTCCCAGTGGTGGAACAGCAGCTCGCCGAGGGTCCCGGGCTGCCAGTAGGCGATCTGCCGGAGCTCCGCCTCGTCAAGATCCGACAGATCGTACGAACGCAGGGGAGTGTCCAGCTCACGCCGGGTCAACAGACGTACCGACGGCCGGCGCCTCAGACACTGCGCGAGACCGGCGTCGTCGTCCGCGAAGGTCACGGGAATGGTCACCGGAAACCGTGCGAGTGCGACGATCGGCAGATCCCCGTGGCCCAGCACCGGGAGGAGCGGGGCCAGATTGGCTTACTTGACATAATGTTCATTATCGAGCAATGCCGGAAGGGGCTCGAAAGGGCGGATGGCCTGGAGTTTCGCAACGCCCCTTCGAGGCGCACATGACACCAACTCTGCGCTGTTGCCGCGACGAGGCCGTCAGTCGATCTGCTCGGCAAGCGCGACGACGATGCCCTCGGGGCCGCGGATGTAGCACAGCCGGTAGGCGTCCTCGTACTGCACCACCTCGCCGACGAGTTCGGCGCCGTGGGCGCGCAGGCGGGCGATGACGTCGTCGATGTCGTCGACGGCGAACATGATGCGGCGAATGCCCAGCGTGTTCGCCGGGG
>NZ_MWJN01000219.1:0-2938 GCF_002027145.1 Microbispora sp. GKU 823
ACGGTGCCGCTGCGGTTCCGGACGACCGATCAGGCGGGCGGGACGTCTGGGTGGGGGGAAGGGGACTGGGTGAGGGGGAAGGGGAAAGGAGGACGGGCACGGTGGTGATCCCGTCCGCCTGACGGCATGCGCCATCGCCGCGGCACGCGGGATGGGCGGGAGTGCCGGCGGCTCGGGACAGCCCGGTCAGGCGGACGGGACGTCTGGGTGGACGGGAGTGGTCAGATCGAGGCGGGGGACGGGGCGGGAGCGGGGCGGCGGACAGGCGGGGTCCACCGCGGAGTGGGGACGGACGGGTCATCGGGGGGCTCCTCACGGCGCCACGGGTGGCTGGGATGTCGGATGGCGATGGCTGTGGGGTCGGACAGTGCCCGTTCGACGACGACACCGGCCGCTCCACGCGACGCGGCGCCGAAGCCGAGGTTGGAGGCGACGAACCGGCAGCGGTCGGCGGCGCCGGTCATGCCCAGGCCGGCCATCTCCTCCCGGGCCGCGGGGACGATCCGGTCGGCGAGCTTGGCGAAGTAGCCGCCCAGCACGATCACCCGCGGGTTGAAGAGGTTGACCAGCACGGCCGCCCCGCGGCCGAGCCACCGGCCCACCTTCGCGAGGGCCGCGTCGACGCGGGGGTCTCCTTCGGCCCACCGCTGCTCGATCTCGGCCAGCCGCTCCTCCGGGTCACGGACGACCTGCCCGCCTGTGCCGTACGCGCGGTCGGGCGTGGCCATGCGCACCAGCGCGGCCAGCCCGACCTTGGTCTCCCAGCAGCCGATCCTGCCGCATCGGCACCGCTCACCGGACGGGTCGACCATGACGTGGCCGACCTCCCCGGCGAAGCCGTCCGCTCCGCTCAGCAGCCGGCCGCCGGAGATGATGCCGCCACCGACGCCCACCTCACCGGTGAGGTAGACCAGGTCGGGCGTCCCCGCGGCGACGCCCGAGGTGAACTCGGCCAGCGCCGCGAGGTTCGCGTCGTTGTCCACGGCGATGGGGATGCTCGCGCGGATGTCGGCCTGGGACAGCCGCTCGGCCACCGCCACCCCGTGCCAGCCGAGGTTCGGGGCGACGACCACCGTGCCGGTGTTCGTGTCGATCAGGCCGGGGACGGCCACGGTGATCCCGGCCAGCGCGACCCCGAGCCGGTCGAGGTCGGCGACGGTCCTCTCGACCATCAGGGCCAGCTCGTCCAGTGAGCGTTCCGGGCTGGAGCCCATGGCGTCGAAGCCGATGCGCCGGTCGGCGAGCACCCTGCCGGCCAGGTCGGTGGCGAAGGCGGCGATGTAGTCGACGTTGACCTCCACGCCCAGGGCGCCGATCCGTGAACCGTCCAGGACGAGCGCGACGCTCGGGCGGCCGACGGAACCCGCGTGCTGCGGCCCGGTCTCCTTGACCAGCCCCCGGGCCTGAAGCTCGCTCACCAGGCTGGTGACGGTCGTCTTGTTCAGTCCGGTCGCCACCGCGACGGCCGACCGGGAGCACGGGCCGTACGCACTCACGTGCCGCAGAACCAGAGCGAGGTTGGAACGACGCACGGTGGCCTGGTCCGCGGGAACACCCGCGGACCCGCCGCGACCCGGCGAGTCGGTCCTGTGGCCGTCGGCCCTGCTGTGCTCCACGCCGCTCCTCAATTAGTTCGCATGGCTGGCCGAATTAAAGACAGGGACTTCCGGCAGACACAAGGGGAAACCGGTCGCAAGTTGCGTAACGTTCCAATAACCACATAACGAATGAGTCCTGAACTGGGCAGAAAGGGAGCGATGCCAACTCGTTACGGAACCCAGGGGTGCGCAGACGGACACCTCCGTGTTACAACCCTGATTAATTGATCTCGTAGACAAACAAAGGATCAGGTGAGGCGGGTGTCGAACGAGCAGCACCTCACCCGCCTCTCGGGAGGCCCTCCGCCGGCGGGCCCCGCCGCCCTGCGCCGGGCGAACCTCTCGCTGGTGCTGCGTGAGCTGCGCGACCACACCTCCCTGTCGCGCGCCGACATCGCGGACGCGACCGGGCTGCACCGGGCCACCGTCTCCAACCTCATGGCGGAGCTGCTGGAACGGCGACTGGTGCGGGAGCTCGGCGTCGAGCACGCGGGCGCCGTCGGGCGCCCCAGACGGGCGGTGGCGCTGCACGGCGCGCACGTCGGCGCCCTGGGCATGGAGATCAACGTGGACTACATCGCGGTCCACGGCACCGACCTCAGCGGCCGGGTCCTGGTCGAGCGGCGGGTGGTCTTCGACGCGATGGGCAGCCGCCCGGACAGCGCGGTGCGCAGGCTGGGGCTCGTGGCCAAGGAGTCCGTGGAGGCGATGGCGCGGGCCGGCGCCGTCCCCGCGGGCATCGCGGTGGCCGTCCCCGGCCTCGTGGACGTGGCACGCGGCGTCGTGACGCTCGCGCCGAACCTCTACTGGCAGGACCTGCCGCTGGCAGACCAGTTGTCCGCCATGCTCGGCCCGCTGCGCGTGCCGGTGCGGGTGGACAACGACGCCAACCTCGCGGCGGTGGCCGAGTTCACCTCGGGCGTCGCCGCGGGGACGCCCGACCTGGTCTACCTCACCGGTGAGGTGGGCGTCGGCGGCGGCATCATCTCCGGCGGCAAGCTCCTGCGCGGAGCGGACGGCTTCTCCGGCGAGGTCGGGCACCTGCGGGTCGACCCGAACGGCGACCAGTGCGGCTGCGGCCGCATCGGCTGCTGGGAGACCAAGGTCGGACTGGCCGCGCTCGTCCGCGCGGCCATGCCCGAGCAGGCGTACGGGCTGCCCGGCATGCCGGTGCCCGACCCCGGCGAACGAGTGGCCGACATCGCCAGGGGCCTGGCCTCCGGCGACCGGCGCATGATGCAGGCGGTGGCGCAGGTCGGCCAGTGGCTCGGGCTCGGCGGCTCGATCGTGGCCAACCTGTTCAACCCGCGAGTGATCGTCATCGGGGGCTACTTCGCCTC
>NZ_MWJN01000022.1:0-101660 GCF_002027145.1 Microbispora sp. GKU 823
GCGGCCGACCCCACGGTGGCGGCCGAGCTGGCGAGGTGCGGGCCACGCTGGCCTTCGAGGCGGCCGGCCGCTGGAGGCGATCCGGCTGTTCCTGGACGGCGTCGAGGCTCTGGCCCCGGTCGACCCCGAGGCGGTGCTGCCGATGGCGAGCATGGCCAGCGTCTACATCTGGAGCAGCACTCCCCATCCCGACCAGCTCGGCCTGGCCCGCCGTATCGCGGACCTGACTCCGCTCGTCGAAGGCCCCCTGAGCGTGCTCAAGGAGTTCAGCAAGGACGTGGTCCACCTGCTTGAGGGCGACGACACGGCCGTCTTCGGCATGCCGTACTCCAGGCTGGGGCACCAGGCGGCGCTCCCGTTCGAGCTGCGCGCCATAAGGACCTACCTCGGCTTCGTCCACGGCCGGCAGCGCATGATGCTGGAGGACGCGAACGGCCTGGTCGCCGAGTGCCGCCAGGCCGGGCGGGTCGGCCGCCTCCCGCAGGCCATACTGCTCCAGGCCGTGGCGCAGATCCTCAACGGGCGCCACCGCGCCGCGCGGGCCGGCGTGAGCGAAGGCCTGCAGATCGCGGCGGACAACGACCAGCCGTACTGGGACAACTACCTCATCGGCATCTCCGCCTGGCTTGCGGCGGTGGCCGGGGCGGAGGAGGAGTGCCGCCGGCTGATGGCGCAGGCGTCTGCGGCCGAGACGTGGATGACCGGCGCCACCTGGGCCACGTACGCGGCCATCATGCTGGACCTGGGGGCGGCCCGCTACACGTCCGTGCTGGAGCGCATGGACGAGCGCATGAGCGGGCCGGCCGGCACGCCTTCATCTGGCGGTACGCCTACCCCGACTACGTCGAGGCGGCCGTCCGGGTGGGCACCCCCGAGCGGGCACGCGACGCGATCGAGCGCTTCGCGACCTGGGCGTGCGCCACCGGGCAGCCGTGGGCGCTCGCCGTACTGGAGCGCTGCCGAGCGCTGATGACCGGGGACGACGCGGCGTACGAGCGGGCGCTGGCCCTGCACCGCGAGGCCGACCACCCCTTCGAGCAGGCCCGCACGGAGTTGCTGTACGGCGAATGGCTGCGACGTCACCAGCGCCGCGCCGAGGCCCGCATCCGGCTGAACGCCGCCATGGAGACGTTCGTCCGCCTCGGCGCGGCTCCGTGGGCGGCCCGCGCGGAGGCGGAGTTGCGTGCCACCGGCGTCTCGCCGTCCCCCCGCGACCACGGCCGCGACCCGCTGGCCACGCTCACCCCACAGGAGCTCCATGTGGTACGGCTGGCGGCGGGCGGAGCGTCGAACCGGGAGATCGGCGCGCAGCTCTTCCTGAGCCCGCGTACGGTCGCCTACCACCTGTACAAGGCGTTCCCCAAGCTGGGCATCACCTCGCGCGCCGAGCTCGCCAGGTTCGTGATGACCTAAGCGGACCCCGCGGACTTGCCCGCCACTACCGTCACATGACGGAGGCGGTACGGAGGCGTCCGTTCCTAGCCTCGGCGACATGAGCATTCCCACCTATTCACTGGCGGAGCGGGATCGCCGCTGGGCGATCGCCCGCGGCATCATGGAAGCCGAGGGCGTCCAGGCGCTCATCGCGTACGGCGAGCACGAGTGCGTGGATCTCGCGCCCTTCGCTCCGGACGCCTACTTCACCAACGACCGGCCCGGCGCGATCGTCGTCTTCTGCCGCGACGCCGACCCCGTCGAGCTGACCTGGTCGACGCTCCCCGTCGCCGACCACATCCAGGCGAGCAGAAGGGGCGAGGAGCTGTGGATCCCCCCGGAGCGCATCCGGGTGGCCAGGCACGCGACGGGCGTGGCGGAGGTCCTCAGGGAACACAACCTGGAGACGGCGGCCGTCGGGGTGCTGGGGCTGGACCCCTACCCGCCGTTCCACATCAATCCGATCATGCCGTACGGGCTGTGGTCCCAGGTGCTGGCGGAGTTGCCGGAGGTCAGCTTCAAACCCGTCGGGTTGAGCTACCTGCTCGCCATCATGCGGCAGTCCGAGGAGGAACTCGCGGTCGTCCGGTATTCGGCCGAGACCGGCGACGCCATGGCCGAGGCCATGCGGGAGGCCGCCCGGCCGGGGGTGAGCGAGGCGGAGATCTACGCGGCCGGCATGGCGGCGGCGTTCCGGCGCGGCCTGGCCGCCCCGGGCATGTTGCTGTCGTCCGGGCCGGGCTTCGTCTCCTGGGGCCCGCCCGCCTGGTCCTACCGACCCCAGGCGCCGCGCGTCCTGGAGGAGGGCGACGTCGTCATGGCCGAGGTGTTCTGCCGCTTCGGCATGAAGGAGACGCAGCACCAGGTGGCCATCGCCGTGGGCGAGCCGCACCCGGACATCGAGACCGGCGCGAAGGTGGCCCGCGCCAGCTACGAAGCCGGTCTGGCCGCGGCCCGTCCGGGCAACACCTTCGGCGACCTGGTGGAGGCCATGCAGGGGCCGCTGCGCGACGCCGACGCGTGGAACGTCCACCCGCTGGTGCACACGCTCAACCCGATGGGCCCCGTCGGCGGCTTCGGCGCCGGCCTGCGCAGGCTGCCCGAGGCGGCGCGGTACGGCCGGCTGTTCGACCTGCCGACGATGGCGGCCAGCTCCCCCTGATGCCGGGGATGACCTTCGCCTTCGAGCCCAACGCCGTCATCGGTGATCGACTGACCAACCTCGGCGGCACCGTCGTCATCGGCGAGGACGGCCCCGTCGAGCTCAACCCCTTCACCTCCCACCTGCTGAGGAGCGAGGGATGAGCGCGACCGCCCACATTCCGGAACGCGAGCTGTCCGAGCGGCCGAGCGGATACTCGGGGCCGAACCTCTCGCCCTCGGGCCTGCGGCTGGTTCCGCATGCCCTCGCGGACGGCGTCCACGCGCTGATGGCGACCATCCCGCCCAAGGACAACAACGGGCTCGTCGTCGGCCGGGACGCCGCCCTGATCGTGGACGCCGGAATCACGCCGGAGGTGTCCGGACGGATCCAGGAGCTGGTCGCCGAGCTGACCGATCGGCCGTTGCGCTTCCTCGTCAACACGACCTACCACGGTGACCACACCTTCGGGAACATGGCGTTCCCGGCCGGCACCGTCATCGTTTCGTCGCGGCTCAACAAGGAGAACATGACCGACCTCGACTACGAGAAGCAGGTCAGGTCGGGCAACATGTACGGCGACGAGACGCTCCTCGACGCGGTGACCCAGTGGCGCACTCCGGACCTCGTGTTCGACGGCTTCGCCGAGATCGACCTGGGCGGGCGCGTGGTGCAGTTGTGGCACTTCGGCCCGGGGAACGGCCCCGGCGACACCGTCGTGTACGTGCCCGACGCCCGCGTCGCCTGGACGGGGAACCTCCTGTGTCACGCGGGAATCGCCCACATGCTGCTGCAGGGTGGTCCCGAGCCGTACATCGGCACCCTCCGCCGGATGAAGGAGGCGCTGCCCGATCTGGCGACCATCGTGCCGGGTCACGGGCCCTCCGGGGACGGCCATGCGGCCATCGACACGCTGGTCGCCTACCTGGAGCGGCTGCACGACGAGGTGCTCGGAGCCGTGGAGGCGGGCCGTACCTTGGAGGAGACCATGGAGGCGTGCACCGACCCGTGGGCGGAGGGCCTGGACCCGGAGCTGTCCGCCGCGCTCGCGCGGTATCGCATCCCCCAGGACGTGGCCCGGCGCGGCATGCTCGACCTGTGCCGGAACCTGCACCGGCTCAACATCCTGGCCACCTACCGTCTCTACACCCGCCCCTGAACCGGGTTCCGGAGTGACGGGGTCTCTGGAGGCGGCACGATCGGACGACCCGCGCGAGCCGCTCCCGGTTCAGCCCAGGACCGAGAACCAGCGCCCGGCCTCGGTCCACACCTCCACGGGGCGGAAGCCGGTGCGCGCGGCGAGCGGCCCGATGCCGGACACGCTGACCCGCGCCCAGGCGAACCATCCGGTGACCCTGCCCTCCCGGCGAAGGCGGACCCGCTCGGTGCGGGTCGTGGCGCCGGGCGGATCGAGTTCGGCGACGACCTCGCCGCCGGGCCGCAGCAGCTCGCGGACCCGACGCAGGAGGGCGTCGGGGTCGCCGCCGATGCCGATGTTGCCGTCGGCCAGCAGCACGGTGCCCCAGCGGCCGGCGCCGGGCACGTGGCCGAACACGTCGCGGCACAGGGCCCGCCCGCCGGCCAGACGGGTGAGCCGTACGGCCCGGGGGGTGACGTCGATGCCGAGTGCCCGCACGCCGCGCCTCGTCAGCGCCACGGTCAGCCGCCCCGGTCCCGAGCCCACGTCGAGTGTGGGGTCGGCGCAGCGGGCGAGCATGGCCTCGTCCCCCTCGGCGCCGTCGAGCCAGCGCCGTGCCTCCAGCGGCCATGTCCTGCCGTCGGCCGACTCGACCTCGACCCGCGCGCCGTCCAGCGACTCGGCGTAGAGGGGGCCGATCACGCGGGGACGTCCGCGCCGAGGGCCGCCAGCGTCGCCGCGAATCGCGAGGAGGGGACCCGCGCGGCCACCGCGCGCGCGTCGGCGGCGGTGTCCACGTCGGTCAGCTCGGGCAGCAGGGCGGCTCGTACGCCCGCGGCGCGGATCCGCTCCAGCAGCAGCGCCCCGGTGTCCGGCCGCGACATCGGCAGCCCGGCCAGCAGGGCGGGATCGGGCCTGCGCTGCCCGAGCAGCCAGAATCCGCCGTCGGCGGCCGGGCCGACCACGACCTCGTGCCCGCCCAGCAATCGCCCCGCCTCGGCCAGCAGAGCGGGGGTGACCTGCGGGGTGTCCATGCCGATCAGCACGACCGGGACGGGAAGGGCCGCCCACGCGTCGGCGAAGGCGGCGGCCAGCCGGGCGGCCAGGTCGTCCCCCCGCTGCGCGACCACGTCGTACCCCTCGGGCAGCCAGGGCCCCGGCTCGCCGAGCAGGGCCAGCACCCGGCGCGCGGCGGGGGCGGCGGCGACGGACGACAGCGTGTCGCGCAGCGCCGCCTCCGCGAGGGCGGCGGCCTCCCGCGCGCTATAGGGCGGCGTGAGCCGGGTCTTGACCACCCCCGGCACGGGCGCCTTGGCGATGACGACGATCTGCGTCGTGGCCTTGGTCTTCACGCCGCCCGCCACATGTCGCGGACGGTCCGCACGGTGCCGCGTACGGTGCCCGTCACCTTCGAGCGGCCCACCCGCGGCAGGTAGTCGACCTCGACCTCGGCGATGCGCCAGCCCGCCTCGCTCGCCCGCAGCACCATCTCCAGCGGATAGCCGAACCGCCGGTCCCGCAGGTCCAGGGCGAGCAGCGCCGTACGGCGGGCCGCGCGCATCGGGCCGAGGTCGTGCAGCGGGGCGCCGGTGCGGCGGCGCAGCCGCCAGGCGAGCACCCGGTTGCCCAGCCGGGCGTGCGCGGGCCACGCCGATCCGGTGACGGGCCTGCGGCGGCCCAGCACCAGGTCGGCGGCGCCGCTCACCACGCCCTCCGCGACGTACGGCACCTGCCGCGGGTCGAGGGAGGCGTCGGCGTCCATGAAGCACACGACGGGGGCGGTCGCGGCCTCCAGGCCCGTGTGACAGGCGGCGCCGAACCCCGGCCTGGGTTCGGTCACCACGAGCGCGCCGTGCCGGGCGGCGACCTCCGCCGACCCGTCGGTGGACCCGTTGTCCACCACGATGGCGCGGCAGCCGTCCGGCATCCGGCCGAGCACCCAGGGCAGCGCCGCCGCCTCGTCGAGGCAGGGAAGCACCACATCGATCTGCATGCCGCAGAAGCTAGGGCCGCCGAGGCCGCACAGTTCTTACGAAGTGACTACGGGGCCGTCCACGGGACGGGGAGGGCGGCCCGGCGCGCCTACCGTGTCGGTCGTGACGGCACGGTCGATGGAGGGACGGCGGGCACTGGCGGCCTGGGCGGCGCTGGTGGCGGGCGCGTTCGCGGTGGGCGGTCTGCTGCACGCCCGCGGGGTGCTGCGCATCGACCATCTCCCGCCGCTGCACGCGCTGGCGCGGCTGCCCACGCTCGCACTGCTTCCGGCCGCGGCCTTCGCCGCGGTCGCGGTCCCCGCGCTGCCCCGGCTGACCGCGCACCTGCCCATGCGCGCGGCACTGGCGGCGGCCTTCGCCGCGTCGCTCGCGTGGACGGTCCTGCTGGCCATGTCGGGGGAGGGGCTGGCGTGGCCGTTCACCCACCCGCAGGAATACCTGGCCGGGCTCGGCGCCGTGGGCGACGACCCCCTCGGCTGGCTCGCCGGGTTCACCCGCGACCTGCCTGCCTACCCCACACACGTACGCGGCCATCCGCCGCTGCCGGTGCTGGTGCTGTGGGCGCTGGCGGCCGCAGGGCTGCCGGGACCGTTCTGGGCCGCCGTCCTCGTGGTCGTGACCGGATGCTCGGCCACGGCCGCGATCGGGCTGACCGTACGGCGCGTCGCTGGGGAGGAGGCGGCCAGGCGGGCGCTGCCGTACCTCGCCCTGTGCCCGGCCGCGGTGTGGATCGCGACGACCATGGACGCGTTCTTCGCAGGGATGGGGGCGTGGGGGACGGCGCTGCTGGTGCTCGGCGCGCGGAGCCGGGCGGGCCGGGTGGCGCTCGGCCTCGGCGCGGGGCTGGCCCTGGGCGCGCTGCCCTACCTCAGCTACGGCCTGGTGCCCTACCTGCTCGTCCCCCTCGTGGCGGCGGCCGCCGCGCAGGTGCCGCGTACGACCGTGGCCGCCTGCCTGGCCGGGATGGCGGCGGTGAGCGCCCTGTTCGCCGCCGGAGGGTTCTGGTGGCCGGCCGGAGTGCTCGCCACCCACGCCGAGTGGGCGGCCGACCCCGGCGCGGCCCGGCCGTACCTGTACTTCCTGGTCGCCGACCTGGCCGTGCTCGCCCTGGTGACCGGGCCGGCCACCGCCGTCGGGCTGGTGGCGGCGGGGCGGGCCGGGGAGCGGATCCTGCCCGTGGCGGCGCTGGCCGCGGTGCTCGCCCTCGACGTCAGCGGCGTCACCCGGGGCGAGGTGGAGCGGATCTGGCTGCCGTACGCCCTGTGGGTCGCCGCGGCGGCAGGGCGTACGGCGGCCGGGCGTGCGGGAGACCGCCGCCTGCTCGCCGTGCAGGCGGCGCTAGGCCTGCTGCTGCAGGGGTTCGTCCGGTCGCCCTGGTGAACGGGTCGTATGTCAGCCGGCCAGCGGGGCGTGGGCGAACTCGCCCATGCCGTCGGCGAAGCGGACCCGGGCCCGGAAGCCGAGGTCGGCGGCGGCGCGGTCCGGGGAGGCCACGATGTGCCGCACGTCGCCGAGCCGGTAGCGGCCGGTGACCTCGGGGGCCGGCCCGCCCCGTGCCGCGCTCAGCGCGTCCGCCAGGTCGCCGATCGTGCGGGGCTCGCCGCTGGCCACGTTGTACGCGCGAAGCCGCCCGGGCGGCGCGGACTCCAGCGCGTCGAGCGCGGCGAGGTTGGCCGCCGCGACGTCCCCGACGTGGACGAAGTCCCTGCGCTGGCCGCCGTCCTCGAACACCAGCGGCGCCCGCCCGGCCTCCAGCGCGGACCGGAAGATCGCGGCCACGCCCGAGTAGGGGGTGTCGCGCGGCATGCCGGGCCCGTACACGTTGTGGTAGCGCAGGGCGACCGCCGCGCCGCCGGTCTCGCGGGCCCAGTTGGCCGCGAGGTGCTCCTGGGCGAGCTTGCTCGTGGCGTACGCGTTGCGCGGATCGGCAGGGACGTCCTCGTCGACGGTCCCCGGTGTCAGCGCCCGCCCACAGCGCGGGCACGGCGGCTCGAACCGCCCCGCGGCCAGGTCCTCCTCGGCCCGGGGGCCGGGGCGCAGGCGGCCGTGCTCCGCGCAGTCGTAGACGCCCTCGCCGTAGACCACCATCGACGACGCCAGGACCAGCCGGGCGACCCCGCGCCGCGCCATCGCGGCGAGCAGCACCGCGGTCCCGAGCGCGTTGACCGACACGTACTCGGGGAGGTCCCGCACGTCGACGCCGAGGCCGACCTTGGCCGCCTGGTGCACGACGGCGTCGGCGCCGTCGAGGGCGCGGCCGACGGCGTGCTCGTCCCGCACGTCACCGGCCGTGACGTCCTCGCCGCCGCGCAGGTCGAATCCCCGCACCTCGTGCCCGGCGTCCCGCAGCAGCCCGGCGACGCGGCTCCCGATGAAACCGGCCGCGCCGGTGACCACGATCTTCATTCCGTGACGGTAACAACGGCCCACCGCGCTGAAAGTTTCATATTCCTTACGGAATGACGGGCACGGATGCGAGCGGAGTTGACGGGCCCGCCCCGGCGAACCGATGATCCGGGCGATGTCGTCGGCGGATCGTCCCGGAGGGTGGCTCTTGTCCAGACTGTCGTGGCCGGCCGCGTGGACCGCGGCGGGTGCCGTCGCCGCCGCGCTGCTGGCGGCCAACATCGCCGCGCCGCCCGTCCTCGCGACGAGTGTGACGACGGCGTACGCCGCTTCCGCGTCCGCGGGCGAACCGTCGCCGCAGCCGACCGGGACCGGTTCCGCCGGCACGCCCACGACGCCGGGCGAGGTGCGCGCCTGCCCGCCGCCCCTGCCCACGGGCGGCACGCCCCAGGGCGTGGTCGGCCTGTGCTGGACGGCGTCCACCGACGACGTCGGCGTCACCGGCTACGACGTCTACCGCCTCACCCCGGACGGTTTCGTGAAGGCGACCTCGACCACGTCCACGATTACCGTGATCACCGGCCTGACCATCGGCCGCACCTACACCTTCTCCATCGTGGCCAAGGACGCCGACGGCAACACCAGCCCGCCCACCGCGCCGTTCAGCACCACGGCGGTCACCGGCATGTCCGTCTCGCCGAGCCCCGGCACGGGCGACACGACGCCGCCGACCAAGCCGGCCGGGATGCAGGCGAACTGCCTGCCGGACTTCCGCGGCACGTCGTTCTGCTGGACGCCGTCCACCGACGACGTCGGCGTCACCGGCTACGACGTCTACCGGCGCACCGACACGGGCTGGACGCGGGCGGGCACGGCCTCCGGCACCGCCCGGTACTTCACCGAGGGCAACCTCGTCACCGGTCAGTCGTACGTCTACTTCGTCGTGGCCAAGGACGCCGCGGGCAACCTCAGCCTGCCGTCCGACCTGGTGACGACGGTGGCGTCGGGCGGCTTCCCGCCGTACACGCCGCCCCCGGTGAGCTGCAGGATCAAGTACGACTGGTGGCCCTGGGGCGGCGGCTTCACGGCCACCGTGACGATCACCAACCTCGGCCAGACGGCGATGAACGGCTGGACGCTGCGCTTCGTCCTCCCCGACGCGGGACAGAAGATCACCAGCGGCTGGTCGGCCACCTGGTCCCAGTCCGGCAAGGACGTCACCGCCGCGAACACGCCGTGGAACGCGGTGATCCAGCCCGGCGCGTCCCTGCAGATCGGCTTCACCGGCACCTCCACGGGCGCCAACCCCGAGCCCACCGGCTTCACGCTGAACGGCGGCGCCTGCATCCGGGGCTGACCGCCCCACCCGACCGGGCCGCGGGCCGGGCCGTTTTCGAGGGGCGAATCGGGGCAGGCAGGACGGTATGCCGCTGCTCGACACCACGCTGCTCCTGCTGCTCGAGGGCTACGCCTGGCTGCCGGCCCGCTGGCGGGAGACCCAGGGAGAGATGGTCCACACCCGGCTGATGGGCCAGCGCGCCGTCGTGCTGCGCGGGCCGGACGCCGTCCGCTTCTTCTACGACGACAACCACGTCCAGCGGGCGCCCGCGCTGCCCGAGCCGGTCAAGAGCACGCTGTTCGGCCACGGCGCGGTGCACACGCTCGACCAGGCCGCGCACCGGGCGCGCAAGGGCATGTTCATGTCACTGATGACGCCGGAAAGCGTCGCCGCCCTGGTGGGCGAGACCACCGCGGCGTGGGACGCGGCGGTGGCGACGTGGCCGGACAGGGGACACGTCGTGCTCTTCGACGAGGCCGCCCGCGTCATCACCCGGGGGGCGTGCCGGTGGGCGGGCATCCCGCTCACCGAGGAGGAGACCGAGCCCCTCGCCGCCGACCTCGTCGCGCTGGTCGACGGCTTCGGGTCACCCGGTGCCCGGCACTGGCGGGCCCGCGCCGCCCGCAGGCGCCGCGAGGCGTGGCTGGCGGGACTGGTCGAGGACGTGCGGCGCGGGGCCCTGCGGGGTGCCGGACACCTCGGCGCTCGCCGTGGCCGCCCGCCACCGGGAGCCCGACGGCGAGTTGCTCGCGCCCCGGATCGCGGCGGTCGAACTGCTCAACCTGGTGCGCCCCACCGTCGCCGTGAGCTGGTTCGTCACGTTCGCCGCGCACGCGCTGCACTGGTGGCCGGTCAACCGCGTCCGGCTGACCGAGGACACCGACGGCACGTACGCCGAGGCGTTCGCGCACGAGGTGCGGCGGTTCTACCCCTTCGCGCCCTTCGTGGCGGGCAAGGCCGTCAAGGACCTCACCTGGAAGGGCGAGCAGATCCTGGCCGACTGGCTCGTGCTGCTCGACGTCTGGGGCCAGAACCACGACCCGGCGCTCTGGCCGAACCCGTGCGCGTTCGACCCGCGACGTTTCATCGGGCGCGAGATCGGCCCGTACGACCTGATCCCGCAGGGCGGGGGCGACCCGGCGGCCGGGCACCGGTGCCCGGGCGAGCCGGTCGCCGTGGGCCTGCTGGAGGCCCTCGCGCCGCGGCTGGCCCGGCTGGACTACACGGTGCCGGAGCAGGACCTCACCGTCTCGCCGTACCGGATCCCGGCCCGGGTGGCGAGCGGATTCGTCCTGCGTCCGGCCGGCGCGGCCGTGACCCGCGAGCCCGTGGGGGCCGAACGGCGGCGCCCCTCCGTTCATCCCTTGTAGTTGAAGACCTGGCGCAGCGTGTGCCGCACCTCGACGAGGTCCTTCTGGTCCGCCATGACCTGGTCGATCGGCTTGTACGCCTCGGGGTGCTCGTCGACCAGGGCGGCGGCCCGGTCGGAGTTCCAGGTCCGGCCGCGCATCGCCTCCCTGAGCGAGGCCGCCGACAGCTCACGCTTGGCCCGGCTCCGCGACATCCTGCGTCCCGCGCCGTGCGAGCAGGAGTTGTACGACAGCGGGTTGCCCCGCCCGCGCACGATGTAGGACCGGGTGCCCATCGAGCCCGGGATCACGCCCTCGTCCCCGGTGTCCGCCTTGATCGCGCCCTTGCGGGTGATCCACAGCTCCTTGTCCTGATGGGTCTCCATCTGGGTGAAGTTGTGGTGGCAGTTGATCGTCCGGACCCGCGTGCCCGTGCCGACGACGCGGAACAGCGCGTCGCTCAGCACCCTGTCCATCCGCGCCCGCGACGCCATCGCGTAGCGCTGCGCCCACAGCATGTCCTCGATGTACGCGGTGAACTCCGGGGTGCCCTGGGTGAAGTAGGCGAGGTCGTAGTCCTCCAGCCCGATCTCCATGCGCCGCATGAGCCGCTTCGCGCCGTTGATGTGCGCGGTGGCGAGCTGGTTGCCGATCCCGCGCGAGCCCGAGTGCAGCACGGTCCAGACCCGGTCGCGCTCGTCGAGGCATACCTCGACGAAGTGGTTGCCCGAGCCGAGGGTCCCGAACTGGCAGGCGACCGTGTTCTCCTGCTTGGGCGTCAGCGCGGTGTGCGGCCGGCCCAGCTCACCGAGCGCGCGGTCCACCGCGCGGTCGTCGTGCCCCTTGCCCACGCCCGCCGGGATGCGCCGCTCCACCAGCCGCATCAGCGGGTCGAGCGAGTCGGGCAGGTCGGCGGCCGTGAGCGTGGTCTCGGTCGCGACCATGCCGCAGCCGATGTCCACGCCGACGGCGGACGGGATGATCGCGCCCTCCGTGGGGATCACGGAGCCGACCGTCGCGCCGATGCCCACATGCGCGTCCGGCATGAGCGCGACGTGACCGGGCACGAACGGCAGGCGCGCCGCCCGGGCGGCCTGGTCGATCGTCCCGTCGTCGATCTCGCTCGCCCAGGACAGCACCTTCGGGGCGATGTGCTTCGGCATGGTTGGATCTCCTCCTCGGTCGAGATCCACTGTGCCGCGCACCGGGCGGGAATCCCAACCGAATATCGCGCGGAAACTCGTTTGCCGCCCTACCCGCTCGCCGCCCATCATGCCGAAATGAGCGACGATTCCCCTGACCCCGGCGGTCAGGACGCGGAGGAGCGGCAGCGCCGCGGCGGCGAGCACGGCCCGCCCCCGCCCGCCGGAGGCGTACGACTGCCGTGGACCGCGGTGCCCGCGCACCTGCGGCTGGCCGTCGAGACGCGCCTCGGGGACCGCGTGATCGAGGCCGTCACCCAGCCCGGTGGATTCTCCCCGGGCGTGGCCGCCCGCCTGCGGCTCGCGGGCGGCGGCAGGGCCTTCGTCAAGGCGGTCGGCCCCGAGCCGAACCCGGTCAGCCCCGGCATCCACCGCGCGGAGGCCCGGGTGGCCGCCGCGCTGCCGGCCACGGCGCCCGCGCCCCGGCTGCTCGCGTCCTTCGACGAGGACGGCTGGGTGGTGCTGCTGTTCGAGGACGTCGAGGGACGGTCACCGGCCCAGCCCTGGGTTCCGGCGGAGCTGGATCTCGTGCTCGGCGCGATCGCCGAGCTGGCCGAGTCGCTCACCCCCGCGCCCGTGGCCGTGCCGACGGCCGCAGAACGGCTCGCGGAGGAGTACCGGGGATGGCGGCGCCTGGCGGCCGGCCCGGACGGCCTCACGGTGGACGGCTCCGATGCCTCGTGGGCTCGGCGGCACCTGGACCGGCTGGCGGAGCTGGAGGCGGCCTGGGACCGGGCGGTGGAGGGCGACACGCTGGCCCACGCCGACCTCCGGGCCGACAATCTGCTGCTCACCGCGGACGGACGCGTGTACGTGGTGGACTGGCCCTGGGCGTGCCTCGCGGCCCCGTGGTTCGACCTGCTCGGGATGCTCCCGAGCGTGGCCATGCAGGGCGGGCCGCCACCGGCCGAGGTCTTCGACGGCCACCCGGTCGCGGCGAAGGCGGACGGCGACGCCGTCACCGCGGTCCTGGCCGCCGTGACCGGCTTCTTCCTGCAGCGGGGAAGCCTCCCCCCGCCACCGGGCCTGCCCACGCTCCGCGCGTTCCAGCTCGCCCAGGGCCGTGCCGCGCTGGCCTGGCTGAGGCGGCGTACCGGCTGGAGATGACCCGGCGACCGTCGCCGCGACCGGACACCTGCCCGCGCTCCTGCCGGCGAGGTCCCGCCGGCACGTGACCCTGGATCGGGAACCGGGCAGGACGAGTGGAAACCTGGGCGAGGGCGACGGCGCAAGCCGTGAGCGGCGGGACGACCCGCCCGCAGCGCCCGGCCGGTTTCGCGTGCGCGAGAGGAGAGCGAGCATGAACCCCGCCTCGGCCGCCGTGGGCGGCGCGGCCACCTTCGTCTGGCTCGGGATGGTGCTGGCGATCTCCTTCCTGGAGGCGCCCCTGAAGTTCCGCGCGCCGGGGGTGACGATCCCGATCGGCCTCGGCATCGGCCGGCTCGTCTTCCGCGCGCTCAACGCCGCCGAGGCCGTGCTGGCGGTCGTCGTGATCGTGGCGGTCGCGACCGGCTCACCCGCCACCGCCGCGGTCGCGCTCACGGCGGTCGCCGCGGCCGTCCTGGTGATCCAGATCGCCGTCGTACGCCCGCCGCTCAACCGCAGGTCCGACCGGGTCCTGTCCGGCGAGGACCCGGCGCGGCACAGGTCGAGGGCGCACCTGTACTACGTGGCGCTGGAGGCCGTGAAGGTCGTGTCGCTGCTCGCCCTGGGCTGCGTCCTGCTGGGCCGGATCTGACCCGGGTCTTCGGTCCGCTTCCGCCGGCTCTACCAGTGGTCCCAGTGGACGACCTCGGTGACGGGGACGCGGCGTGCGGGTTTGAACTCCGTGCCGACCGTCCAAGCGACGGGGATGAGCGCGCATTGGACGGTCGTCTCGTACGGAAGGCCGAGCAGCGTGGCCGCCTCGCGTTCGCAGTTGAGGTGCGGCGTGGTCCACACGGTGCCGAGGCCGCGGCTGCGTGCGGCCAGCATGAAGCTCCACACGGCGGGCAGCACCGAGCCCCAGGTGCCAGCCTGCGTCGCCGGATCGTCGAGCTCCGCCCGCGATCCCACCCGGATGCAGGGCACCAGCAGGACGGGCACCTGGTCCAGGATGCCGACCAGGTGGTGCAGGCTGTCGGCGATCGCGTGCCACCCCGACTCGGCGGTGAAGTCGTGGCGGCTGGGGCCCTCGTGGGACTGCGGCGCGGCGGGACTGGTAAGGCCGCGTCGCCACAGGTCGGCCAGGGCGCGTCGCCGGGCGGGGTCGGTGACGAAGACGAAGTCCCAGCGTTGCCGGTTGCGTCCACTGGGGGCCTGCTGGGCCAGGCGGGTGCAGTCGAGGAGCACCTCGCGCGGGACCGGCTTGGTCACGTCCAGCCTGCGGCGTACCGCGCGGGTCGTGCCGAGCAGTTCGTCCGGGGTGAGGTGCAGCAGGTGGCCGCGG
This sequence comes from Microbispora sp. GKU 823, assembly GCF_002027145.1. Classification (NCBI taxonomy): domain Bacteria; kingdom Bacillati; phylum Actinomycetota; class Actinomycetes; order Streptosporangiales; family Streptosporangiaceae; genus Microbispora; species Microbispora sp. GKU 823. Next base: position 14,372 of record NZ_MWJN01000022.1, read on the forward strand.
TCGTCGGGGATCTCAGGCTGGGACATGGTCACTCCTGGTGTGGCGGTCGCGTTCGGGGTGGACCAGCAGGGCGAACAGGGCTCCGGCGAGGGCGAGCAGGACGCCGCTGAGGAGGAAGGCGGTGGTGTAGCCCGCCTGCGGGGTGGTGGCTCGGTCCAGCAGCCATCCGGTGATGATGGGGCTGGCGATCCCGGCGGTCACGCTGAGGCCGGAGAAGACGCCGAGGATGCCGGCTCGCTGGTGGGGAGGCACGAGCTCGGCCACGGCGGGGTTGGCGAAGGTGTTGACGGTGACGGATATGCCGTAGCCGAGCATCAGGAGGGCGATGGCGGGGATCGGCGCGTGAATCAGCGGCAGGCCGGTCAGCAGGATGCCGGCGCCGGCCAGGCAGGCGCCGCCGAGCAGGCCGCGCGCCCGTCTGGAGGTGACCCCCGCGCGCAGGAGCCGGTCGGTGATCGCTCCGGAGGCGACCAGCGCCACGATGCCGAGCGCGCTGGGCAGGCCGAACAGCGACCCGGCCGCCTCCGGGGAGAATCCCAGGGCGTTTTCGAAGTAGGAGGGCAGCCAGGTGAAGATGATGGCGGCGAGTGCGTTCTGGGCGAAGTAGGCGATGAGGCAGCCGATGAACGTGCGGTTGAGCAGCGCGCGGCGCCAGGGGACGCCGGTGGCCTGACGGCGCTGCGGCCGGTCACCCCGGCCGGGGGCCGCTCCGTACGGGCCGAGCCGCCCGGTGGCCAGCCACAGCAGCGACCAGCCGAGCGCGAGCGCTCCGACGGTGAGGAATCCGGCTCGCCAGCCGAACCGGATGATGACCAGGGTCAGGAGCGGCGCCATGGCGATCTTCGCGACGGCGGCGCCCGCAGTGTAGAGCGCCTGCGGCAGGCCGCGCCGCTCGTTGGGGAACCACGAGTACAGCACGGTCATGGACAGCGGGTTGGCCGGTCCTTCCGCGGCCCCGACGAGGATCCTGCTGGCGTACAGCATGCCGCCGGTGGCGGCGACGACGGCGGGCACCTGGCCGGCGGCCCACAGCAGGCCGCAGGCCAGCAGGACCCACCGTGGGGAGACCCGCTGGGCGGTGAAGCTGACGGCGATGCAGGTCACGCCGAAAAGCACGTAGGAGGCGCTGCCCAGGCCGCCGAAACCGGCGGCGGACATGCCGAGCTCGGCGCTCATCGGTTTGGCGACCAGGCCAAGCAGGGCCTTGTCCAGGAACACCACCACCGCGGAGAGGACCAGCACCGCGGTGACGCCCCAGGCGCGGGCGCTGACGGGTGAGGACGGCATCGAGGCGCCGGGCGGCGCGAGGCTTTCGTCGACTGCCACTGCTGCTTTTCCTTTCCTGCGGGCTATCGGGGCAGGGCCGACAGCCAGCGCATGAGCGAGTCGTTGACGTCGGCGGCCAGTTCCTGGTGGATGAAGTGGCCCGCCTGCGGACGCAGGACCACCTGGCTGTAGTCGTGGGACAGGCACATCCGCTCCACCTGGGCCCGGGCCGCGTGGCGGTGGAAGGCCAGCACCGGCTGACGGCGGCGGCGCAGGACCGGCTCGGCCTGGGGAAGGAAGCGCAGGCTGCCCGGACCGAAGGCGCTGTGCCGGAAGGTCTGCGCCCTGACCCAGGCCGGTCGTGACAGGACCTCCAGCAGGTGCCAGGTGCGCAGGTGCCCGGGGGTCCCCGGGGTGTGGAAGCGGTCGCTGAACAGGTCCTGGGCGATCTGGTCGGCGTCCGGTCCCTCCAGGTCGTCGGCGAGGCGGGCCATCCACTCCCGATCGCCGGGGTCGCCGGCGTAGTCGGGGTCGATCATCACCAGAGCACGGACGAGATCGGGGTGACGGGCGGCCAGTACGGTGGCCACCGAGCAGCCCATCGAGTGGGCGAGCACGACGACCGGCGCAAGGCCGGCGTGGCGGATCAGGGCCGCCAGGTCCTCTGCGTGGTCGCCGACGTCGTAGCCGGTGGGCGGGCTGCCGGAACGTCCGTGGCCGCGCAGGTCGACCGCCACCGTGCGGTGATGGGAACGCAGGGCGGGGATCTGGTAGATCCAGCCTTCGGCCGCGCCCCACATGCCGTGCACGAGGAGCAGATTGAGCGGCGGCCGGGCCGAGGAGGCGGGCGGGTAGTCGGCGTAGAACAGGCGCACGCCGGAGTGTTCGAAGTAGGGCACGGGGACTCCGTCAGGCTGAGGGGGCGAGCTGGGCGCCGCCGCACACGTGCAGCACCTCGCCGGTGATGAAGCTCGACCGGTCGCCGGCGAGGAAGGCGACGGCGTCGGCCACGTCCTGGGGCCGGGCCAGCCGGCCCAGCGGTGTCATCGCCCGGTGGCGGGCGGCGAATTCCTCGAACTCCCGGCCCGTACGCCCCGCCTTGGTCAAGGGGGTCTCCACCACGCTGGGCGCCACGGCGTTGACGGTGACACCGATGGGGCCCAGTTCGACGGCGAGGGTCCGGGTCAGGCCGACGACGGCCGCCTTGGAGGTGACGTAGCCCGTCGGGCCGCCGCCGAGCCAGGTGCGGGAGCCGACGTTGACCACCCGTCCCCAGCCGTGACGCTGCCACCAGGGCCGGATCGCCTGGCACAGCAGCATGGGCCCGCGGACGTTCACCGCCATCGTCGCGTCCCAGCCGTCGGGGGTCTGCCCGGCCAGGGAGTGGCGGACGTTGACGGCGGCGTTGTTCACCAGGCAGTCCAGTCGTCCGCCCGCGCGCTCCACGCGCGCGATTCCTTCACGGACCGCCTCGGGGTCGCTCACGTCCACCCGGCAGGCGCGGACGGTCCGGCCACCGGACGCCGACAGGCGGCCCGCCGCATCGGCGACGGCCTCCTCGTCGACGTCGAAGAGCGTCACGTCGAATCCGTCGGCGGCCAGCTGAGCGGCGATGGCCGTGCCGAGGACGCCCGCTCCTCCGGTGACGATCGCCCCTTTCGCACTCACCGCTGTCCTCCCTCCGCGGCCTCGAACGAGACGTGGCCGCGCAGATAGGCGGCGTTGAAGGCGAGGGCCTCGCGCGGTGGCCGGTCGGTGCTGAAGTCCTCCACCGACACCCATCCGCGGTAGCCGGCGTCGTGGAGCAGCCGCAGGATCGCGGGCACGTCGAGCACGCCGTCATCCATCGGCGTCCAGCGATGCCGCCATGGACCTCCGCCCTCGGGACGTTCGAAGGCGGCGTTCTTGATGTGCACGTGCGCCAGATGTTCGCCGAGGATCTGCAGCGCCATCCGGGGATCCTCCGACCCCTCCACCACGGCGTTGCCGGGATCGTAGACGACCCCTACCAGGTGCGGGGGCAGGTGTCCCACGACCTGCTTGGCCAGCGCCGTACTGGGGCAGATCGTCCGCTGGTGCATCTCCAGCAGCGCCTGGACGCCGAAGCGGCCGGCCAGCGCCGCGACCTCGTCGAAGAACTCGACGCCCCGGCCGAGCGCCTCGTGGAAGCCGCCGTCCGTCATGGACGGAGCCCACAGGCGTATCCGCGGCGTTCCCGTCTCGGCCGCCAGCCTCATGAGCTGCTCGACTCCCTGGACGTCGCCGGCCGGGACGTAACCGCTCAGGCCGATGACGGCCAGGCCCGCGCGGTCGCACAGCTCCCGTGCCCGGCGGATGTCGCCTTCTTCCGGACGGAGGGTGCAGCGGTTGTTGGTCAGAAAGTGCGCCGGGCCCGGCGAGCCGGCCTCGGCGGAGACCCGCCATTCGATTCCGGCATACCCCGCTGCGACCGCCGCCTCGATCGCCTCACCCGGCGTCAGCTCCGGCAGACAGGCCGAACACACGCCAAGCCTCATCGTGCTCCTCGAAGAACGCAGCATGGAAGCTGCTCACCGTTGCGCGTCACCATCGGTGATGGCCGCCGACATCAGTACAGGGCCGGACATCCCTCGCCGTCCAAGTCCTTCTTGGCACTTCTGGTATGTTCCGCAGGCATAGCCGAGCGATCGGATGAGGAGAGACCATGGAACTCCGGCACCTGCGGTATTTCGCCGCGGTGGCCGAGGAGGGCTCGTTCTATCAGGCCGCTCGGCGCCTGCTGGTCTCGCAACCGTCGCTGAGCCGGCAGATCATGGATCTGGAACGGCGACTCGGGCAGCGGCTGTTCGAGCGCACGTCCCGGGGGGTGCGGCTGACACCGAGCGGAGAGGCCCTGCTACGGCACGCCCGGGAGATTCTCGGCCTCGCCGCGACCACTCAGGAGATCGTCTCGGAAGCGGCACGGGCGCGCCAGGTGGTCTCCATCGGCGTGCCTCCCGCGACGCCCGGCTCCTGGCTGTCCTCCGTCGTCGAGGCAGTGGACCGTACGCTGCCCCACGCCGAGCTGAACTACGTGGAGGCCACCAGCTTCGACCAGCTTCGCCTGCTGCACGAGGGCAGGCTCGATCTGTGCCTGGTCCATCAGCAGCCACCCGGTCACCACGGCTCATGGCTGTTGCGTCAGGAGATCCTCGGGCTGGCGGTGCGGCCCGGCCACCCGCTGGCCAAGGAGCCGCGCTACCGGATCGGCGACCTCCACGGGCTGCGGGTGCTGGTGCACGCCCGCGAACGGGAGCCCTCGCGCGAGAGCATGACGGCGGCCGTGCTGGCCGCCGGAGTCCGGCCGTACTGGCGATTCGCCCAGTTCACCGAGCACGTTCTGGCCTGCGCCCAGGCGACGCGGTCCGATGCCGCGCTGGTCGCCTCGCACGTCGCCGCGCTGCGCCTGCCCGGCTGGCGCTGGCGGCCCGTCGAGGGGCTGCCCGAGGCCGTGATGACCACGTGGCTGGTGTGCCAGCGGCCCACGCGGGCGGTGGTGGAGGAGGTGGCCGGCGTCGTGCGGGACGTGCCGGCCTGACCAGGCCGTCCGCGGGGTGCGGGCGGCCTGGCCGGTGCGTTCACCACCGTTCCCAGTGCAGGACCTCCTCCCGTGGGATGCGGGGAGCGGGCTTGAAGTCGGTTCCGATGGTGAAGGCCAGCGGGATGAACGCGGCCAGCATGACCTCCTCGTACGGCACGCCGAGCACCTCGGCGAGCTCGTGTTCGAGCGGCGCCTGCGCGGTGGTCCAGACCGTGCCCAGGCCGCGCGCCCGGGCCGCCAGCATGAAGCTCCACACGGCGGGCAGGATCGAGCCCCACGCCCCCGCCTGCACGGCCACCGGGGCGTGATCGGTGCGTCCCTCGACGCCGGGGATGACGAAGGCGGGCACCCGGTGGATGTTGGCCGCCAGATGGCGCAGACCGTCGAAGACCCGATCGGTGGAGCCGCGGTGGTAGTTCATGCGCCACAGGTCGCGCTCGGTCAGCGGCTGCCCGGTGGCCAGCGGCAGGGCGCGCAGGAAGATGTCGGCCACGGCCCGCCGCCGCTCGGGCTCGGTGACCACCAGGAAGTGCCAGCGCTGCCGGTTGCGGCCACTGGGGGCCTGCACGGCCAGGTCCACGCATTCTTCGATCAGCTCGCGTGGCACGGGCCGGGTGAAGTCCAGGCGCTTGCGGACGGCGCGGGTGGTGCTCAGCAGTTGGTCCGGGTCGAGATCCAGCTTCACGATGTGTCTCCTTCAGGCGGTGGGGACGGGCGCAGGGCGGCGCGAGCGCAGGCCGTACGCGGCGATGAGGGCGCCCACCAGGGAGAAGCCGCCCGCCGTCAGGAACGCGATCCGGTAACCGGCCGGCGCGGCCTCGCCCAGGGTCATGACGGCGGCCAGTGCCGCGACGCCGATCCCGGCGCCGATCTGTACGGAGGAGGTGACCAGACCCGAGGCCAGGCCCTGCCGCTCGTCCGGCAGCCCGCCGACGGCGGCGATGTTGAGACTGGGGAACGACAGCCCGTTGCCGACGCCGTGCACGACCAGCGCGGGCAGCAGCATCGTGAGGTAGTCGCCGGTGGCCCCGGCCCGCAGGAACAGCAGAATGCCCGCCCCTTGGACCAGCATCCCGGCCGCGGCCACCCGGCCCAGTCCCCATCGGGCGATCAGCCTGCCGGCCAGGTTGGCCGTGATGACGATGGCCAGACCCATGGGGACGATCCCGAGCCCGGTGGCCAGCGCGGTGTAGCCGAGCATCCGCTGCAGGTACAGGACGGCGACGAACTGCCAGCCGATCGTCGCGCACGCCCAGGCCAGTGCCGCGAGATTCGCGGCGGCCACCGTACCGGACCCGAACACCTCCAGCGGGACGAGCGGCGCCGGCCGTCGGCGCTCGACGGCTACGAAGACGCCCAGCAGGAGCACGGCCACCACACCGGCCGGCCAGTTCCTCTCCGTCAGCGCGAACACCAGCAGCAGCACCCCACCGGTGACCGCGACGGCGCCGGCGGCGTCGAACCCTTCACGTACCGCGGACGGCCGGAGGCCGCGCGGCAGCACCAGCGGCGCCGCGGCCAGGACCAGCACCGCGACCGGGACCGGCAGGAAGAACACCAAGCGCCAGCTGATCTCGGTCAGCAGGCCGGAGGCGATCAGCCCGGCGGTGTAGCCGGTCGCCCCGGCCAGCGAGTAGACCCCCAGCGCCCGATTGCGCTGCGGCCCCTCTGCGAAGGTGGTGGTGATGAGCGACAGCGCCGCGGGTGCGGTGAGCGCGGCCGCCACCCCCTTGACCACCCGGGTGACGACCAACGGCCATCCCGCCGACAGCAGCCCACCGGCCAGGCTCGCCGCCGCGAAGACCGCCAGCGACAGCAGGAACACACGGCGCCGGCCGAACAGGTCCGCCACCCGGCCGCCGAGCAGCAGGAACCCGCCGTAGGCGACCGCGTAACCGGACATCAGCCACTGCAGGACGCTCTCCGGCAGCGACAGGTCGCGCCCGATGGCGGGCAAGGCCACGCCCATCAAGGACAGGTCCATCGAGTCCAGGAACACCGCTGCGCACAACAACACCAGGGCCGCCTGTCTGCGGCCGTCGGTCAGTGACACGACCACTCTCCATCTGAGGACAAACAATTTGCTGACAGACGATCGGACCGTATGACCGCAAATCATCTTCTGTCAAACGATTTGTATGGAGATGGTTTGGTGTAGGGTGGTCGCGTAGCGAAGAGGAGATCGATGGCGACCACGACCAGGACAGCCGAGCGGGCACGCGTGACGTACTTTCCGCAACTGGCGGCGGAGCGGCTGGACATCGCGCTGTGCCGGGCCTCGGCAGCCGTGGCGCGCGCCGCGGACGCCCGCGCCGCCGAGGAAGGTCTCGGCGTCGGGCAGCATCTCGTGCTCCAGATGCTCGACGCCGTCGGCCCGTGCTCCCAGCAGACGCTCAGCGAGGAGCTGCGCATCGACCGCAGCGTCATGGTGAGCGTCTGCGACGACCTGGAGCAGGCGGGTCACGTGCGCCGGGAACGCAACCCCCGCGACCGCCGTTCCTACGCCGTCACCATCACCGACTCGGGCCGGCGGCGGCTGGCCGAGGCCCAGACGTCGATCCCGGCCTTCCTCGAGGACGCCTTCCACCCTCTTACGCCCGAGGAGCGTGGCCAGTTGAGCGTGCTTCTCGGCAAACTCCTGGGAATCGGCTCCTGACGCGAGCCGGCCAGGAGGGCGGCCTGCACCCCGAGCCGGGGGCGGACGCCTGCCGTTATCCTGGTCGCGCACACGAAAACGCGGTCCCGGTCGGTAGCCCGGGCGCCCGCCGGTCCTTCCGGGCCCGGCGGTTCCGTATCCGCCTCACGTGTCCCCTCGGGGAGCCTCGGAGGATGTCCGGTGTGCCGGAAAGCGGCTTCGCCAAGCCGCCTGTCGGCATACCTGTGGAGGCATCGTGGTTTCCCTGTCCGTCTACTTCGAGAGCCCTTTCTGGGTGGGCGTCCTGGAGATCGTCGAGGACGGCGAGCTTCGCGCGACCCGGTTCGTCCTCGGCTCCGAACCCACCGACCCCGAGCTGTACGAGTTCCTCCTGCGGCACGGGGTCGCCCTGCTCGAACGCGCCGGGGCGGCCCCGGCCGTCCCGGTGGAGACCGCCCGGGAGCGGCGGGTCAATCCCAAACGCGCGGCCAAGCTCGCCGCCCGCGCCGCGGCCCGGGTCACCCGGCGCGGCACGGCCGCGCAGGAGGCGCTGCGGCTCGAACTGGAGAGCACCAAGGGCCAGGCGCGCGTGAACCGGCGCGAGCGCGAGCGCGCGCTGGCCGAGCACCGGCGCGAGGTCGCCCGCCGCAAGCGGATCGAGCGCCGCCGGGATCGGTGACCGCGGGCGGCGGGGCCGTTCCGTCCGGGGTGGGGGAATCATGCCGGGGCGATCGAGGTTGTCGCCATCGTGGCGGCAGGGCTTAGGCTTGAGGCTCTCTGGGGTTGGAGGTCCTCTCGTGCTGGTTGACTCGTTCGGCCGGGTCGCGACCGATCTGAGGGTGTCGCTGACCGACCGGTGCAACCTGCGGTGCGCGTACTGCATGCCGCCAGAGGGCCTCGACTGGCTGCCCAAGCCCGAACTGCTCACCGGCGAGGAGATCGTCCGCCTGCTGACGATCGGCGTGGAGCGGCTCGGCATCCGGGAGGTTCGCTTCACCGGTGGCGAGCCGCTGCTGCGGCGGGAACTCCCCGAGATCGTGGCCGCGACCGCCGCGCTGCGCCCGCGTCCCCAGGTGTCGCTGACGACCAACGGCATCGGCCTGGCCCGCCTCGCGGAGCCGCTCGCGCGGGCCGGTCTCGACCGTGTCAACGTCTCTCTGGACACGCTCGACCGCGACGTGTTCGTCCGGCTGGCGCACCGCGACCGGCTGCGCGACGTGCTGGACGGGCTCGCCGCGGCGACGGCGGCGGGCCTCACGCCGGTCAAGGTCAACGCGGTGCTGATGCGCGGCGTCAACGACCACGAGGCCGTGCCGCTGCTGCGCTACTGCCTCGACCAGGGGTATGAGCTGCGCTTCATCGAGCAGATGCCGCTCGACGCCCAGCACGGCTGGCGCCGCGACGACATGATCACGGCCGACGAGATCCTCGGGTTGCTGAAGGACTCCTTCGACCTCGCCGAGGACGATCCGCGCGAGCGGGGCAGCGCCCCCGCCGAGCTGTTCCTGGTGGACGGCGGCCCGCACCGGGTGGGCGTGATCGGCTCGGTCACCCGGCCGTTCTGCGGCGCCTGCGACCGCGTCCGTATCACCGCCGACGGCCAGGTCCGCAACTGCCTGTTCGCCACCGAGGAGTCCGACCTGCGTACGGCGCTGCGCTCGGGCGCCTCGGACGAGGAACTGGCGGCGCGGTGGATCGCGGCGGTGCGGGGGAAGAAGGCAGGGCACGGCATCGACGACCCCGCCTTCCTCCAGCCGGCCCGCCCGATGTCGGCCATCGGCGGCTGACGGGGCCCCAAGAGAGCCCAAGAGAGCCCCGAGAGAGTTCAGGGAGCACCCGTGCGTTCCCGTCCCGGAACCGGCGCAGGTGATGCGGCCTGCCCGCCGGCGTACGACGCCGTGATCCTGGCGGGGGGCCGGGCCGAGCGGCTCGGCGGGGCGGACAAGCCGGGCGCGCTCGTCGGCGGGCTGCCCCTGGTCGAGCGGGTGGCGGCGGCCGTCCGCGACGCCCGCACGGTGGTCGTGGTGGGCCCGCCCAGGGACATGCCGGGCGTGCTGTTCACCCGCGAGGACCCGCCGGGCGGCGGGCCGGTGCCGGCGCTGCGCGCCGGGCTCGCCGAGGTCACGTCCCCGCTGGTCGTCCTGCTCGCCGCCGACCTGCCGTTCGTCGTCGCCAGGCACGTCGGGGCGCTCCTGGCGGCCGTGCCGGAGGGCGGCGCGGGCGCGGTGCTCGTGGACGACGAGGGCCGCGAGCAGTGGCTCACCGGTGCGTGGCGGACGGCGGCCCTGCGGGCCGCGCTCGGCCCATACCAGGGGCGGTCGCTGCGCGGGCTGCTCGGCCCGCTGGCGCCGGCGCCCGTACGCCCGCCGGTGACGCAGGGGGAGACCCCGCCGTGGTTCGATTGCGACACCGTCGAGGATCTGCGCGCGGCCCGCGAGCGGGCCCGGGAGCGCGGGTGAAGGGAGTACGCGTGAACGTGCTGGAGGAATGGACGGCCCAGGTCTGCCGCGAGCTGGGCATCGACCCCGCCCGGGTGGACCGGGCCGCGGTGCTCGACCTGACCAGGGATGTGGCGCACGGCGTGGCGCGGCCCGCCGCCCCGCTGACCGCCTACCTGGTGGGGCTGGCGCAGGGGGCCGGCACCGCGCCGCCGGATGTGGTGGAGCGGCTGTCGCGGATGGCGAAGGAGTGGGCGGAGGCGACCGCGGACAAGCCCGGCGACTCCTGACGCCGGCTTCCACGGCCCCGGCGCCGCGTAGAGGGGAAGGGCGGGCGCCGGGGGCCGTTCGGCGGAAGGGCCGTCCCCACCGGAGACGACCGCGACGGCCGGTCCGTGAGGTCCGTACGAAGTCGGTTGACGCTGCTCGACGACCCCGGAAAAGGGCGACGCCGGGTGGTTACGGGGGGCAAACCACCCGGCGTCGCTTCATCGGCGTTCCGACGGGGGCCCGGAACGCCGGCACCAGCGCTCCGACGGGGGACCAGAGCGCTTGGCTAAACTGTACACCTCCAACCCTTGGGTTGCGTCAAGACTTTGTCACGACCCGATCTCGCGTCGATGGCGTGGTATCTCGTTTTGGTTAGGCGAGGTCAAGTCCGGGGGCGGAGGAGGCTCGTGACCTCTCTGATTGGCCCCGATAACGGCAACGTATGGCAAAAGAACCGCGCCCGCGACGAACAGGGCCTTGACGGGCCAGGGGGCCGGCACCGCCACCGCCAGGATGAGGCAGACGAGCCGGATGCCCATCTTGATGAGGTAACTGATCTCCCGCTTGCGCACGTCGTCGGACAGCGACGGCTGGGCGTCCGTCACCTGGTGAACGACCGGGCGGTCTTTTCGCAACCAGCGCCATGGATTCACGATTTCCACGGTAGACCCCGGGGGAGGCGGGGGTGACGCCCGCACGGCGATACGATCACGCGACAGGCACAGGCAGGAGGACGTCATGTCGGATCGCACCTACCGGGTGACCGAGATAGTGGGCACCTCGGCCGAGAGCGTCGACCAGGCCATCCGCAACGGCGTCAGGCGGGCCGCGCAGACGCTGCGCCACCTGGACTGGTTCGAGGTGACCGAGGTGCGCGGGCACATCGTGGACGGCGAGGTGGCCCACTTCCAGGTCGGTATGAAAGTGGGCTTCCGCCTCGAGGACGCCGAATGAGATCGGCGCTGTAACCGGAAACGGTCACCGTTCGTGGTCGGCGCAGTCGGGTGGACGGGTAGCTCATGATCGCGCACGTTTCTGCTCGAACCGAGAACCTCAGGGCCCAGCTCGCCGGCGAGCGGCCGGAAGCCGTCTACACGCCGACGCCGCACCAGAGGATCCTGCTTCCGCTCGGGCCGCGTCGAGGTGTCGGCCAGCTGCCGGCGCCCGGCGGCGTCGCGCCGGCGACGACCGAAACGGTCTCTCAGCGCAAGGGCGCCGACCTGTTCACCGCACGCTTCAGCGAACGGTTCAGCCGCGGATGAAGGCACGCTCGTCGTCGCTCCACGACGGGAATCGACGCGAACCGCGATCCTGCCCGGATCCGGCCACTGAATCCTCGATCGGACGCTCAGGGTCGACTGCTGTGTTCTGCCGCTGAGCGCACGGAAGAGACGGGCACATTCGACCGGCTCTGTGGACCGCGCGTGGTGACCGTTTCCGGTCACCACGCTAGCTGGCCTGGCTGACCGTCGACATGTTGAAGTCGGGCACCCGCACCGGCGGCATGACGGCGCGGGTGAACCAGTCGTTCCACTCGCGCGGCAGCGTCTGCTCGCTCGGGCCCACCTCGGTGAGGCGGCCGAGCAGGTCGACCGGCGACTCGTTGAACCGGAAGTTGTTGACCTCGCCCACGACCTCGCCGTTCTCGACCAGGTAGACGCCGTCCCTGGTCAGCCCGGTCAGGAGCAGCGACTGCGGGTCGACCTCGCGGATGTACCACAGGCATGTCAGCAGCAGGCCCCGCTCGGTCGAGGCGATCATCTCCTCCAGCGAGCGGCCGCCGTCCGGTCCCGTCATGATCAGGTTGTCGATCTGCGGGGTCGCGGCGAGGCCGGTCAGCTCGGCGGAGTGCCGGGTCTGCACGAGGTTGGCCAGCGTGCCGTCGCTGATCCACTCGGTGCGGGCCAGGGGCAGGCCGTTGTCGAAGACCGACTGCTCCCGGCTGGAGGAGTGCGCGACGACGAACGGCGCGCACTCGACGCCGGCCCGCGCCGGATCGCTGTGGAGCGAGACCGGCAGCGTCGAGAGCCGCTCGCCCACCCGGGTGCCGCCGCCGGGCCGGGAGAACACCGTGCGGCCGTCGGCCGCGTCCCGCGCGCCGGCCGACCAGTACAGGTAGATCATCAGGTCGGAGACCGCCGTGGGCGGCAGGAGCGTCTCGTAGCGGCCCGGCTCCAGGCTGATCCGCCGCTTGGCCCAGTCGAGCCGCCGGACGAGCGTCTCGTCCAGCGCGGCCACGTCCACGTCGGAGAAGTCGCGGGTGGCCACGCCCGTCCACGCCGAGCGCGTCATGTCCGCCGACTTGGCGTTCAGTTCGAGCCGGCCGGTCGGCTGGTCGTGGCGCAGCCGCAGTCCCGCGGACGAGCCGACGAACGTCGAGGTCATGCTGTGCTCGGCGAAGCCGTACAGCCTGCGTCCCGAGGCATCGGCGGCGGCGAACGCCTCGCCGAGCGCGGGGGCGAAGTCCCCGAACACGTCGATGGAGGTCGGCTCCACCGGGCGGTCCCAGCCCTCGCCGGCCGTGCCCTCCACCAGAGGCCGGGCGTCCTCCGACGGCCGGGCCTCCCGCGCGGCGCGGTCCGCCGCGGCCACCACGTCGGCCAGCTGTTCGGCCCGTACGGCGGAGCGCGACACGACCCCCACCCCGGCGCCCACGACGGAGATCACGGTGAGCCGGGAGGAGCGCGCGACCCCGTTGGTCGTCAGCGTGTTGCCGGCGAAGCGGAGATTGGCGGTCGAGCCCTCGTCCACGATGACGACGCAGCCGTCGGCCTCGCTCAGCGCGAGCGCCCGCTCCACCGTCTCCTGCGGTGTGATCACCCCGTCGCTCACTTGCCACCCTCCTGGACGGTGTTGAGGATCCGTACGCCGCGGAACAGGGCCGCAGGAGCGCCGTGACTGACCGGCGCGACCTGGCCCGGCTGGCCCTTGCCGCAGTTGAAGGCGCCGCCGAGCACGTACGTCTGCGGGCCGCCGACGGCCTCCATGGAGCGCCAGAAGTCCGTGGTCGTCGCCTGGTAGGCCACGTCGCGCAGCTGCCCGGCCAGGCGGCCGTTCTCGATGCGGTAGAACCGCTGGCCGGTGAACTGGAAGTTGTACCGCTGCATGTCGATCGACCAGCTCTTGTCGCCGACGACGTAGATCCCGCGCTCGACCCGCGAGATCAGCTCGTCGGTGGAGGGGCCGTCCGCCGCCGGCTGGAGCGACACGTTGGCCATCCGCTGGATCGGCACGTGCCCGGGGGAGTCGGCGAACGCGCAGCCGTTCGACCGCCCGAGGCCCTTCAGCAGCGCCATCCTCCGGTCGAGCTGGTAGCCCACCAGCGTGCCCTCGCGGACGATGTCGAACGACTGGCCGGCCACGCCCTCGTCGTCCCAGCCGACGGTGGCCAGGCCGTGCTCGACCGTGCGGTCGCCCGTCACGTTCATCACCGGCGAGCCGTAGTGCAGGCTGCCGAGCTGGTCGAAGGTGGCGAAGGAGGTGCCGGCGTAGGCCGCCTCGTAGCCGAGCGCCCGGTCGAGCTCGGTCGCGTGGCCGATCGACTCGTGGATCGTCAGCCACAGGTTCGACGGGTCGATCACCAGGTCGTACGGCCCGGCCTCGACCGAGGGCGCCTTGAGCTTCTCGTCCAGCAGGTCGGGGATCTCGGCCAGCTCGGCGGGGAAGTCCCAGCCGGTGCCGGTCAGGTACTCGTACCCCCGGCCGACCGGCGGGGCCAGCGTGCGCATGTCGTCGAACCGGTCGCCGTCGGCCCGCATCGCGGTCAGGACGGGGTGCAGCCGCACGCGCTGCTGCGTGGTCACCGTGCCCGCCGTGTCGGCGTAGAACTTCTGCTCCTTGACCTGCATGAGCGAGGCCGAGACGTGGTCGACCCGGCCGAGCAGGCCGGACGACCACTCCGCCAGCAGCGCCGCCTTGTCCGGCAACGGCACGTCGAACGGGTCGACCTCGTAGGCCGACACCCAGGTCACGTCGTCGTACACCGGCTCGGGGGCGAGCTCCACCGGCTCGCGGTTGATCGGCGCGCTGACCGCCGCCACCCGCACGGCCTCCTCGGCGGCCCGGGCCGCGGCCTCCGGGGTCAGCTCGATCCCGGACGCGAAGCCCCACGTGCCGTCCTTGATCACCCGTACGGCGAAGCCGAGGTCGTCGGCGTCCGAGGACCCCTCGAGCCGGGCGTCGAACAGGCGCAGCGTCTCGGCGCGCACGCGTTCGAGCCGGAACGAGGCGTGCTCGGCTCCCAGGTCACGGGCGCGCTGCAGGGCCGCGTCCGCCAGCCGCCGCAGCGGCAGGGCGAGGAAGTCGGGGTCGATCTGGCGCATGTCCACGATCCTAACCCTGTGATCTTGTGCCCTGCGGACAAGTGGACTACCCCCAAGTAGCCGATACGGTCGGTCGCATGGTTCGCTCTGTTCTCGTCACCGGCGGAAATCGCGGCATCGGCCTCGCGATCGCCCGCGAGCTCGCCGCCGCGGGAGACGCCGTCGCCGTCACCTACCGTTCCGGCGAGCCCCCGGAGGGGCTGTTCGGGGTTCGCTGCGACGTGACGAGCTCCGCCGACGTCGACGCCGCCTTCGAGAAGGCCGAGGCCGAGCACGGCCCGGTCGAGGTGGTCGTCGCCAACGCGGGGATCACCAAGGACACGCTGCTGCCGATGATGAAGGAGGAGACCTTCACCGACGTCATCGACACGAACCTGACCGGCGCCTACCGCGTCGCGAAGCGGGCCGTGCGGCCCATGCTGCGGATGCGGCGCGGGCGCATCATCCTGATCTCCTCGGTCGTCGGCCTGTCGGGCTCCGCGGGCCAGACCAACTACGCCGCCTCCAAGGCCGGGCTGGTCGGCTTCGGCCGGTCGCTGGCCCGCGAGCTCGGCTCGCGCGGCATCACGGTCAACGTGGTCGCGCCGGGGTTCGTGGAGACCGACATGACCGCGGTGCTCGACGAGGCGCAGCAGGAGCAGATCCGCAAGAGCATCCCGCTCGGGCGGCAGGCGCAGGCCGAGGAGATCGCGCGGGTCGTCAGATTCCTGGCGAGCGACGACGCCTCCTACATCACCGGGGCGGTCATCCCCGTCGACGGCGGCCTCGGCATGGGCCACTGAGCCGGACACCCGACTGACTGGAGCTGGACATGGGTTTGCTGGACGGGAAGCGACTGCTGGTCACCGGCGTCCTGACCGACTCGTCGATCGCCTTCAACGTGGCGAAGCTGGCCCAGGAGGAGGGCGCCCGGGTCGTGCTGACCGGCTTCGGCCGCCTCAGCCTGGTCGAGCGCATCGCCAAGCGGCTGCCCGAGCCGCCGCCGGTGATCGAACTGGACGTCCAGAACACCGATCACCTCGACACGCTCGCCGACCGCGTCGGCGCGCACCTCGACGGGCTGGACGGGGTCGTCCACTCGATCGGGTTCGCCCCGCAGTCCTGCCTGGGCGGCAACTTCCTCAACACCTCCTGGGAGGACGTCGCCACGGCGGTCCACGTCTCGACGTTCTCGTTCAAGTCGCTCGCCGTCGCGTGCCTGCCGCTGATGAAGGAGGGCGGCGCGGTCGTCGGCCTGGACTTCGACGCGACCAAGGCGTGGCCGGTCTACGACTGGATGGGCGTGGCCAAGGCCGGGCTGGAGTCGTGCTCGCGCTACCTCGCGCGCGACCTGGGCAAGCACGGCATCCGGGTCAACCTCGTCGCCGCCGGTCCGCTGCGCACGATGGCGGCCAAGAGCATCCCCGGGTTCAAGGAGTTCGAGGACTCCTGGCCGGAGCGCGCGCCGCTCGGCTGGGACCTGGCCGACACCGCCCCCGCCGCCAAGGCCTGCGTCGCGCTGCTGTCCGACTGGTTCCCCGCCACGACCGGCGAGATCGTCCACGTCGACGGTGGCGTGCACGCGATGGGCGCCTGACGGCGCCTCCTCGCGTCATCCCGCATCGTGCGGGTCACGGGCCGCGGCGGAATCTTGCCGCGGCCCGTCTCCGCGCTTAGCATCTGGGCGTGTCTGACACCCGCCCGTTCCCGTGAGTGGGCAGGGGCTGTCAGGCGCGAGCGTGGTGCCCGGGCCGCTCCGTCCCCGTACGCCCCCGGACGGCGTCGCCCGTGGCGACGTGGCCGCCGGAACTCGTGTGGGGACCATGGGACGACCAGAGCGCGACCTCAGCCCCGAGGAGGGGCCCTTACAGGCGTTCGCCGTCGCGTTGCGGCGGCTGCGCGAGGAGGCGGGGTCGCCCACCTACCGGGCCCTCTCGGAACGGGCGCACTACTCGCCCACGGTGCTGTCGCGGGCCGCAGGCGGCCGCGTCTTCCCGAGCTTGGAGGTCACCCTCGCCTTCGTACGGGCCTGCGGCGGCGACGAGGGCGCGTGGGCGCGGCGCTGGCACCGGGTCAGCGAGGAGATCTCCGGACGGGCGGCGGAACCGCCGGAACCACCGGAACCGCCGGCACCGGCGGGCGACGGCCCCTCGTCTCCGATCCCCGGTGCCGCAGAGGCCGGCGGCGGGCACGATGCCGGCCCTGGTGGCGACCCTGATGGCGGGCCTGATGCCGGCTCGGATGGCGGGCGCGGCGGCCTCGCGGGCCGGGTGCGGCGCCGCGGGCGCCTGCTCGCGCTTGCCGCCGTCCTCGTGGTCGCCGGCGCGGTGGCGCTTGGCACCGCCGCGCGCGGTGTGGGGCTCGCGCCCGGCTGGACCTCGCGCAACCAGCACGTCACCGACCGGGCGGGGGACGCGAGCCGGGCCGAGGACATGGACGGCGACGACCCCCGCGCCCGCGGGTGCGGCGACGACCTCGACACGATCGACACGCTCGACGCCGTCCCGCTGAACCTGCCCGACGGCAGCCGCTTCGGCACGCTCCGGCTGCGGCGCAGCCCCGAGTGCGACACGGCCTGGGCGTCGGCGCACTTCGACAACCCCCACCTCTACACGGTGTGGCTGGCCGCGCACCGTCCGGCGGACAACGCCCAGGTGCGTTCCCAATGGTCGAACAACACGCCGCCGGGCAGCTACGGGGACATGCTCTCCCTCGCGCCCGGATGCGTCTGGGTGGAGGGATGGGTGGTCACCGGGCAGGGGGAAGGCCCCCACGCGAGAACCCGCTGCCTGCGCTGATCCCGCACGCCTGCGCTCACCCCCTCGCCTCGTGCGCTGCCGCCCCCGGCGGTGCCGCGGTGCGCGGGGCACGCCCGGGAGCCCCGCGGCACATCACGGCGTCACGTCATCGGGAGGCGGTGCCGGCGAACGGGATGGCGGCCGGGAGCGCGTCGCCGGGCGCGTCCACCGGGTGCCGCCACAACCCCCTGCGCTGGAGCAGGGGCAGGACGCCCTCGCCGAACCAGTAGGCCTCCTCCAGGTGCGGGTGACCGGACAGCACGAACTCGTCGATGCCGAGGGCGTGATACTCCTCGATCCGTTCGGCCACCTCGACGTGGCTGCCCACCAGGGCCGTGCCCGCGCCGCCGCGGACGAGCCCGACACCGGCCCACAGGTTCGGCGAGACCTCCAACGCGTCCGTGCGGCCCCCGTGCAGGGCCAGCATCCGCCGCTGCCCCTCCGACCCGCTGCGCGCGAGACCCGCCTGCACCGACGCGATGACCGCCGGGTCCAGGGCGGACAGCAGGCGCTCGGCCTCCGCCCACGCCTGCGCCGAGGTGTCCCGGCTGATCACGTGGAGCCGGATGCCGAACCGCACCTCGCGGCTGGCCGCGGCGGCCTCCCGGCGGATCCAGGCGAGCTTCTCTGCGACCTGCGCGGGCGGCTCGCCCCAGGTCAGGTAGACGTCGCTGTGCCGCGCCGCCACCCTGCCCGCGGCCGGGGACGACCCGCCGAAGTACACCGCCGGCACCGGGGACGGCACCCGGCTCAGCGCGGCGTCCGCGACCCTGACGTGCCTGCCCTCAAGGGTGACCCGTTCCCCGCGCCACAGGGCGCGTACGACCGTGAGGAACTCGTCGGTGCGGTCGTAGCGCTCGTCCTTGGTGAGGAAGTCGCCGTAGGCGCGCTGCTCGTGGTCCTCGCCGCCGGTGACGACGTTGACCAGCAGGCGCCCGGCCGAGTGCCGCTGGAACGTGGCGGCCATCTGCGCGGCGAGCGTGGGCGACAGCAGCCCCGGCCGGAAGGCGACCAGGAACTTCAGCCGCTCGGAGTTCGCGACCAGCATGGCGGTGGTCAGCCAGGCGTCCTCGCACCAGGCTCCGGCCGGGGTGAGGGCCCCTTCGAAGCCGAGCTGCTCGGCGGCGCGCACGATCTGGCCCAGGTAGGCCAGGGTGGCCGGCCGGTCCCCGCCCGCCGTGGTGATGTCCGTGCCGTGCCCGCCGCCGACGAGGTGGCGGCTGTCGCCGTACGTGGGCAGGAACCAGTGGAACGTCAGCGTCATCGGGGGTCCCCTCAGGAGGCGGCCAGCAGCGGGCGGCGCGCGGCCACGGCCGAGGCGAAGGCGTCGACCACGCGGTAGAGCGGGGCGGCGTGGTCCGGGTCGAGACCGGCCTCGTCGCCGTGGAGCGCGATGTGCCGGTCGAGGACGAACCATCCCGGCACGACGTGGTCGGCCCCGAGCGAGGTCAGGACCGGGCGCAGCGCGTAGTCGATGGCCAGCACGTGGGCGGGGCTGCCGCCGGTGAGGACCGGCAGCACGACCTTGCCCGCGAACGCGAACTGCGGCAGCAGGTCGAGCAACGTCTTCAGCAGCCCGCTGTAGGCGGCCTTGTACACGGGTGAGGCGACCAGGACGCCGTCCGCCTCGCCGACGAGGCCGACGACCTCGGCGATCCGCGGGTGCCCCGTGTCGGCCGACAGCAGCGCCTCCGCCGGCAGGTCGCGCACGTGCACGGTGCGGACCTCGTGGCCGAGGAGGCGCAGCCGGTCGGCGAGGTGCGCGCACAGGGCGGCGGTACGCGAGACCGCCGAGGGGCTGCCGGACAGGACGACGATGGTGGACATGGCGGAACCTCCGTCAGATGAGACCGGATTCGGATGAGGCCGGATGCGGGATCAGATCAGGCCGTGCCGAGGGGGCGGGGTCCGGTTCAGCGCGTACCGGCCGATGTGCTGGATCTTCCAGCGCACCGGATCGTGCAGGGTGTGGGTGCGGGCGTTGCGCCAGTGCCGGTGCAGGTTCAGCGAGTCGAGCGCCGACCTGGTGCCGGACACCTCGAACAGGGCATCGGCGACCCCGACGGCCGCGGGGTCGGCGAACGCCTTCGCCGTGGCGACCGCGATGGACGCCGCCGCCGCGGTCTCGTCGTCGAGCCGTTCCCGCGCCCGGTCGACCGCCCGCCCGGCCTCGCCGAGCAGCGCCTCCGCGGCCCGTACGGAGACCTCCAGCTCTCCGAAACGCTGGATGGTCAGGGGGTCGTCGGCGGCGTGGTCGAGGCCGCTCTCGAACCACGGCCTGCTGCGGGTGCGGACGAACTCGGCGGCCTCGGTGAGCGCGGCGCGGGCGATGCCGACGTCGATCGCGGCGTGCAGCAGTTGCGCGTGGGCGCCGTGCAGTTGCGGCCCGGTGAAGGTCAGGTGGTGGGGGACCACGCGATCGGCAGGCACCCGCACGCCCTCCAGCCGGACCGTGCCGCTGGCCGTGGTGCGCTGGCCCATGCCCTCCCAGTCGTCCACGACCGTGAGGCCGGGCGCGCCGGCCGGCACGTACGCGACGACGAGCCGGTCGGCGGGGTCCTTGGCCAGCACGGTGATCCAGTCGGCGAACAGGGCCCCGGTCGCGTAGTGCTTGACGCCGTCGAGGACGAAGCCGCCGTCCTCGGCGGAGCGCAGCCGGGTGCGGTAGTCCTGCACGTGCCGGGTGCCCGCCTCCGACTGGGCGTTGCCGAACCGCCTGCCCGCCAGGACCTCGGCGAAGAAGAACGCCCGCTGGGCCGCGGACCCCTGCTGCCGCAGCACGTTGACGTACACGAAGTGGCTCTGCGGGATCTGGGCGATGTTGGGGTCGGCGGTGGCGAGCAGGCGGACGACCTCCGCCAGTGTGGCGGTCCGCACGTCGGCGCCGCCGTGCTCGCGGGGGGACGGTGATGCCCCAGGAGGCCGCTCGCCGACAGCTCGGCCAGCTCGGCGTGCGGGAGTTCGCGGCGGGCGTCCCGTTCCGCGGCGCCGCGCGCGAACCGCCCGGCGAGCTCGGCGGCGACGGCGATGGCCTCCTCGTCGCCGGTGACGACGTGCGCGGTCCCCGACACATGACCGGGTGCGTGGGTGAGATCGGTCATGGGATCAGGCCCGGGCCGGTTCCACCGGGAACGCGCCCTTCGCCGCGAGCTCGCCCTCCAGTTCGCGGATGATGGGCAGCACGTGGCGGCCGAAGTACTCGACCTCCTCGTGGTAATGCAGGAAGCCGAGCAGGAGCAGGTCGACGCCCCGCTTCTTGTACTCGATCGCCCGATGGGCGATCTGCTCTGGGGTGCCGATGAGGCGGGTGCGGAAGCCGTCGTTGTACTGCACCAGGTCCTCGAACGTGGAGTCGGCCCACATTCCCCGTCCGTCCTGGGTGGACCGGCCGGCCTGGCGGACCGCGTCGCGGAACCCGTGGACGGCCTCGACGTCGGCCTTGGCCACGATCTCGCGCAGCGTCTCGCGCGCCTCCGCCTCGGTGTCCCTGGCGATGAGGAAGCCGTTCAGGCCGAACCGCACCCGGCGGCCGTGGGCCCGCGCCGCCGCGCCGACCTCCTCGATCTGCTCGGTGACGCCGTCGAAGTCCTTGCCGTTGCTGAAGTACCAGTCGGAGACCCGGCCGGCCATGGCGCGTGCCGCGGTGGAGTTGCCGCCCTGGAAGATCTCGGGGTGCGGGCGGTCCGGCCCGGAGAGCGGCTTGGGCTGCAGGTCGTAGCCGTGCAGCCGGTAGAAGTCGCCCTGGAACCGCGCCTTGTCCTCGGTCCAGCTCGCGCGCAGGACGCGGATGAACTCCTCCGCCCTGCGGTAGCGCTCGTCGTGCTCCAGCCACGGCTCGCCCAGGGCGGTGAACTCGCCCTTGAACCAGCCGCTCACCACGTTGACGGCGGCCCGGCCTCCCGAGAGGTGGTCGGCGGTGCTGAGCAGCTTGGCCAGCACCGCCGGGTGCCACAGGCCGGGATGCACCGCGGCGATCACCTTCAGCCGCTGGGTGGCGAGCAGCAGCGCCAGGCTGAAGCTCGTCGACTCCTGCTGGAACGCGGCGCCGTAGCTGGCCATGTAGCGCACCTGGGACAGCGCGTACTCGAAGCCGTTGTTCTCCGCGAGCACCGCCAGCTTCCGGTTGTAGTCGTAGCTCCAGTCGGTGCGCTGCTCGATGGTGCTGGTG
The DNA here is from genome assembly GCF_002027145.1 of Microbispora sp. GKU 823. Classification (NCBI taxonomy): domain Bacteria; kingdom Bacillati; phylum Actinomycetota; class Actinomycetes; order Streptosporangiales; family Streptosporangiaceae; genus Microbispora; species Microbispora sp. GKU 823. The sequence continues at coordinate 35,807 of NZ_MWJN01000022.1, forward strand.
ACGAGCCCGCCGCTGACGTTGGGCACCCAGTAGGCGAACCGCAGCGGCTCGGGACTGACGTTCGCTGACACGAATGACCCCTTCCACGTATTTCCTACTTGGACAATTGGGATCGTACGGCGGCCGGTGTCCGGAGTTCCACACGCGATCGGCGGGGGAGTGATAGGGCCGCCCTGTCACTCCACCACGGGCACTTCGCCACTGGCAGGGCTTTCACCCCGCGGCGCGGGCCCGGGCGCCGGTGCGGCACTCGCGTGCCCGGTCCAGGAGGAACCGGTGCAGGTCGCGGGCCACCCGGGGGCCGGAGGCCGACCGCTGCGACTGGATCACCAGGAGCACCTCCGCCACGCGCTGCGCCAGCGGCCGGTAGGTGATCGCGCCGCTGCGCAGGAGGGGGTCGCCGGCCACGCTGAACTCGGGCAGCACGGTGGCGCCGAGCCCCTCGGCGACCATGAGCTTGCCCATCTCGGCGCCGTCGGTCGAATACGAGAACGACGCGCCGCCCGCCGAGCAGGCGGTGCACCAGGCGGTGCATGACATAGCCGGAGCGCATCACGATCAGGGGCTCGCGGAGCAGGTCGGCGACCTCGACCGCGGGCAGCGCGGCCAGCGGGCTGTCGGGCCGTACGCACACGACCGGGCGGCCGCGCAGCAGTTCGGTCGTGGCGAGGTCGGGCGGCAGGTCGTCGCCGCTCAGGTAGTTCACCAGCCCGAGGTCGAAGCTCCCCTCCCGGATGCGCCGGTGGATCTCGGCCTGCTGGGCGCCGACGACCTCGACCTGGGTCGCCGGATGGGCCTCCCGGAACGCCCGTACGGCGGGGATCAGCAGCGGGACCGTGGCCGCGTTGACCGTGCCCAGCCTGACCATGCGGGCCGTGTGGTGCTGCTCGTCGGCCGCGCCGCGCAGGCGGTCCACCGCCTCCAGCACGCCGTTGATGTACGGCAGCAGCTCGCGGCCCTTGTCGCTGATGGTGGCGCCGGACCGGCGTCGCTCCAGGAGATCGACGCCGAGTTCCCGCTCCAGGTTGCGCACGGTCTCGCTCAGCGCCGGCTGGGACAGGTGCAGGTGGTCGGCCGCCCGGCGGAGCGAGCCGAGGCGGGTCACCGCACGGATGTACTCGAGCTGCTCGATGCGCATCGTCGTCCACCTCGTCCAGGGGGTTCGCCGGTGGTGTTCAAGGGCGACCCTACCGGCCGTTCGGCAATTTTCCTACTTAACAAGTAGAGAATGTTGCCTAACCTGGTGAGCGACAGCAGGCGCGACGCGCCGCACACGAGAGGAGACGACACGTGACCATCGCTCACGCCAGCCGTACGGACTGGACGGACGGCCCGGCGCCCCGCACTCCGGACGAGTGGATCGCGCGCGCCGGCGAGGTGGCGGCCGTCCTCGCGGTGGACGCCGCCGAGCGTGACCGGGCCGCCAAGACCCCGTACGCGGAGATCGGGCTGCTCAAGGACTCCGGCCTGGTCACGCTGCTCGGACCGGCCGGGCACGGCGGCGCGGGACAGGACTGGCCCACCGCCTACCGCGTCGTCCGCGAGGTGGCCGCGGCCGACGGCTCCATCGGCCAGCTGCTCGGCTACCACTACCTCTGGAACTGGGCGGCGCGCCTGGTGGGCACCCGCGAGCAGTGGGAGCGGATCGAGGCCGACGCGGCCCGGAACCGGTGGTTCTTCGGCGGGGCCGTCAACCCCCGCGACCGTGACATCGTCGTGCGCGACGAGGGCGACACCCTCGTCTTCGACGGGCGCAAGACCTTCTCCACCGGCAGCAAGGTCTCCGACGTCACCGTCCTGGAGGGCGTGCTGGAGGGCACGGACAAGCACGTCTTCGCCATCGTCCGCTCCAGTTCCGAGGGGCTGACCTTCCACGACGACTGGGACAACATCGGCCAGCGGCTGACCGAGAGCGGCAGCGTCACCGTCTCCGGCGTGCGCGTGCCGTGGCGCGACGCCCTCGGCTACGTGGACAAGGAGTTCCAGCCGCGCGTCTACGCCACGCTCAACGTGCCGACCATCCAGCTCGTGTTCGTGAACTTCTACCTCGGCATCGCCAGGGGAGCGCTGGAGACCGCGCTGGCGTACACGAGGGAGCACACCCGCCCGTGGCTGCACAGCGGGCACGAGCGCGCGGTCGACGAGCCGTACGTCATCGACCTCTACGGCGACCTCACCGCCAAGCTGTGGGCCGCCGAGGCGCTGGCCGACGAGGTCGCCCGGGAGGGCCTGTGGTTCCACCTCAACCCGGACGAGGTCACCCCCCGGCTGCGCGGGGAGCACGAGGTGCGGGTGGCCGCGGTCAAGGCGCGCGCCACCGACGTGGCCCTGGAGGTCACCTCGCGTGTCTTCGAGGCCACCGGCGCCCGCTCGACCGCGTCCCGCTACGGGTTCGACCGGTTCTGGCGCAACGTGCGCACCCACACGCTGCACGACCCGGTGGCGTACAAGCGCCGCGAGGTGGGCGTCTACCGCCTGCTCGACGAGATCCCCGAGCCCACCTGGTACTCCTGACCGGACGGGGTCGCCTCCTCCCGCGCGGGTGAGGAGGCCGGACGGCCGTGGGACCGGCCCCCGTTCCCGCCGCACGAGCTCCCGCCGTGGCATGCGGCGTACGTGCGCGGACCGTCGGTTCCGCGGCGGGCTCAGCCCTTGACCCAGGCGGAGGCGATGTCCGGCCAGACGCCGCAGCACAACGCGTACGCCGTCGCCTCCACGTCCTTCGCGTAGAGCTGGTCGGAGTACGCGGTGCCGTTGCGGGTGGCGTACGTCTCGGTGCAGTCGTCGAAACCCTCGCCACGGCACACGAGAACGCCCACCGGCGCGGTGCGCCCCTCGTCGAGCGCGACCCTCGACCAGTTGGTCCCGCACCGGGGGGAGTACCGCAGCTCGACGGTGGCGCCGGCGGGCCGGGTGGCCCGTCCGCGGCCGTCGTGATACCAGAGCCGCGAACTGGCCACCGTGTACGCCCCGTCGTCGCAGCGGCTCCTGACCGGGTCGGTCCCGTCGCAGGTCTGCGCGCTCTTCCGCCCCTGGTCGCACAGCCTGTCGGAGACGCGGCGCGGGAGGTCGGCCGTCCCGCCGCGCGGAATGTCGTCGGACCGCACCGTGCCGGTCCGGCCCGACCCCGACCCCCGAGCCCGGCCCGTCTCCCGATCCGGCGACCGCACCGGTGGCGGTCGTCGTCAGCGCGACGGCCGCCGCCGCCGGGACGGCCAGCGCCCTGAGGGTGATGCTCCATCTCATCCCGAGCTGCTCCTTCCGTGGCCCGGGCACCTCGCGGTGCCGCCACGGCATGGATAACCCGTTCCGGAGTTGATGCGCGATCACCGGCGCCGGTTCGCATCAACCCATCAATCGGGCGAGGCGCAGCTCAGGTCGGCGCGCGCACGCCGCTCAGGCGAGCCGGTGGCGCCCCGCCTTGCCGGGCAGTCGCATGCCGCCCTCGAAGGGGATCGACTCGTGCGGATCCTGCTGCCCGGCACGCGCCCGCCGGGCCGAGACCACGCGGGTGGCGAGCAGCGCCGAAAGCAGCAGCGCCGCGGTGAGGGCCGTCCCCGCCGTGTCGTAGGACCGGTGGGCCCGAGCGCGCGCGCCCGCCGGGTCGCCGCGCAGTTCGGGCAGATCGGGCATCTTCTGCCCGGGCCACAGGAGGGGGATCACGCCGTCCTCGTCGGGGTCCACTCTCGACGCGCGGTCCGTCTGCGGCGTGTCGTCCAGCGCCGCGACGAGACGCGGCCGGTACGGCTCGGGTGCGAGGGTGCCCTCGGGCGTCATGGACGCCTTCGGCCGCGCCGGCTTCTTGCCGGCCGGCCGCGTCTTCCCGTTGCCCTGCGCGCCCTCCCCGCTCTCGCGGTGCTCCTGGGACGCGCAGTCCTCGCCGGCGACCAGGGGCAGGCAGGTGTCCTGGACGGCGCGGGTCAGCCCGTCGGTGAGCTTCTGCACGCTGGGGGCGGGGCTGTGCGCGGCTCCGTCGCCGCCCGTCACCGCTCCCGTCGCCGCTCCGACCGCTCCGCCCGCCGCTCCGGTCGCTCCGCTCACCGCTCCGCCGGTGGCGCCGGCGGCGGTGTCCGCCGCCCCGGTCAGCGTCTGGCCGGCCTTGTCGACCGCCTTGCCGACGTCGTTCACCGCCGTGCCCGCGGCTCCGGTGGTCGTCTTCAGCGTGTCGTCCACGGCCTTCGTGACCGGTGCCGTCACTCCGCCGGTGGCCTTGTCCGCGACGTCGGTGACGCCGTCCGCAAGGCGGCCCACACCGTCCACCAGGGAGCAGACGCCGCCGGTGATGCCCGAGACCAGGCCGCCGCCTCCCGTGCAGTCGAGCGCCTGTGCCGGGGATGCGGCGAGAGGGAGTCCTCCGGCCAGGGTGATCGTGAGAGCCCCGGCGGAGATCGCGGAGGCCTTGCCTACGATCCCCATGTGTCCCCTTCCGCAGTGCTCTGGTCCATCCCCCGACATACCCGCCACTCTTCGCCAGAGCGCGGGGTTATGCAGTAGAAAGTTGCAGTTCGGTATCGATGTGTGATACGTGAAGGCGATTCTCGTTAGCCTCGCGGGCGCGGTGCGGCGATCAGGGGTCGGAGACGTCGTCCAGAGCCTCGCGGATCTCCCACGGCAGCGTCAGCTTCTCGGCCTGCAACACGCCGAGGAGCTGCGCGTGGGTGCGCGCGCCGACGATCGCCGACGACACGCCCGGGCGGTCGCGCACCCAGGCGAGCGCCACGGAGAGCGGCGACACGCCGAGCCCCTCGGCCGCCGTGGTCACCGACTCCACGATGCTGCGGCACCGTTCGTCCAGATACGGCCGGACGAACTCGGCGAAGTGCGGGGTGGCGGCGCGGGAGTCCGCGGGGATGCCGGTGCGGTACTTGCCGGTCAGCACGCCGCGTCCCAGCGGCGACCAGGCGAGGACCCCGGCGCCCACGTGCCCGGCGGCGGGCAGCAGTTCCTCCTCGGCGTCCCTGGCCAGCAGGGAGTACTCCACCTGCGCCGCGACGATCGGGGCCCGCGAGTCGCCGCACCGCTGCCACGTGGCGGCGGCCGCGAGCTGCCAGCCCGTGTAGTTGCACACGCCCGCGTAGGCCGTGCGCCCGGTGGAGACGGCGAAGTCGACGGCGGCGAGCGTCTCCTCCAGCGGCACCCGGGGGTCGAACGCGTGGAGCTGCCACAGGTCGACCTCCTCCAGCCCGAGCCGGGCCAGGGAGGCGTCGAGCGCGCGGATGAGGTGACGGCGGGAGGCGTCGCGCTCGCCGCCGGGGGTGAGCACGGCCTTGGTGGCGATGACCAGCTCCGAGCGCGGCACCACGTCGCGGATGAGCCGGCCGATCAGGCGCTCGGCGTCGCCGCCGCCGTACACGTCGGCGGTGTCGATCAGCGTGCCGCCGGCCTCGGCGAAGGCGGTGAGCTGCGCCGTCGCCTCCTCGGCGGAGGTGTCGCGGGCCCAGGTCATCGTGCCGAGCCCGATCCTGGACACCGACAGACCGCTGCGCCCGACTAGTCGCTGGTCCATGGTGCGGACAGACTAGCCGATAGGCTGTCCGCACCATGGACGTACTACAGGCGATCGTGCTCGGGCTCGTGCAGGGTCTCACCGAGTTCCTGCCCATCTCCAGCTCGGCCCACCTGCTGATCGTGCCCAAGCTGGCCGGATGGGGCGACCCCGGCGCCGCGTTCACCGCGGTGATCCAGCTCGGCACCATGCTCGCGGTGCTCATCTACTTCTGGCGGGACATCGTCCGGATCACCTGGACCTGGCTGCGCAGCCTGTGGACGCCGGAGCTGCGCGGCGACCTCGACGCGCGCATGGGGTGGTACATCGGCCTGGGCACGATCCCGATCGGCGTCGCCGGCCTGCTGTTCAAGGACGCGATCGAGGGCCCGGCCCGCAACCTGTGGCTGAACGCGGCCATGCTCATCGTCTTCGGCCTGCTGCTGCTCGTGGCCGACCAGATGGGGCGCAAGAAGAAGGAAGTCGCCGACCTCACCATGCGCGACGGCCTGATCGTCGGCGCCTGGCAGATGCTGCCGCTGATCCCCGGCGCCTCCCGCTCGGGCTCCACGATGACCGGCGCGTTGTTCCTCGGGTACACGCGCGAGGCGGCCGCCCGCTACTCCTTCCTGCTGTCGATCCCGGCGGTGATCCTCTCGGGGCTGTTCGAGCTGCGGCACGTCGGCGACGGCGGCGGCCCGCCGGTCGCGCCGACCCTGATCGCGACCGTCGTGTCGTTCGTCGTCGGATACGCCTCGATCGCCTGGCTGCTGCGTTACGTGGCGCGCCACTCGACCATCGTCTTCGTCGTCTACCGGGTCTTCGCCGGGACGTTCCTCCTCACGCTGCTGGCTCTCGGGGTGGTGCAGTCATGACGACCGTCCTCCTCGTACGGCACGGCCTCACCGCGATGACCGGCCCGGTGCTGGCGGGCTGGACCCCGGGGGTCCACCTCGACGAGCGCGGCAGGGAGCAGGCGCGCGCGGTGGCGGAACGGCTCGCGCCCCTGGAACTGGACGCCATCGTGTCCAGCCCGCTGGAGCGGTGCCAGGAGACCGCCGCGGCCATCGCGCAGGGCCGCCCCGTCTCGGTGCAGACCGACGACAGGTTCGGCGAGTGCGGCTACGGCGACTGGACGGGCAGGCCGCTGAAGGAGCTCGCCCAGGAGCCGCTGTGGCGGGTGGTGCAGGCCCACCCCAGCGCCGCGGTGTTCCCCGGCGGCGAGGCCCTGGCGGAGGTGCAGAACCGGGCCGTGCGGGCCGTACGCGACTGGAACGAGCGCCTCGGTGAGAAGGCCACCTACCTGGTGTGCAGCCACGGGGACGTGATCAAGGCGATCGTGGCCGACGCGCTGGGCCTGCACCTGGACCAGTTCCAGCGGATCACGGCCGATCCCGCGTCCGTCACGGTGATCCGCTACACCCCCTTGCGTCCCTTCCTGCTCAGGGCGAACGACGTGGGCGGGGGAGTGGCCAACCTGGTGCCCCCGCCGGAGGTGTCGGAGGACGAAGACGGGGGAGAAACCATCACCGGAAGCGATGCCGCCGTCGGCGGTGGACCCGGGACCACATAAGGTCGGGCTATGCCGGTCTTCGACTACGATCCGCCTGACAGGTTCGTGGCCGGTGCCGTGGGGCAACCGGGCGCACGAGCCTTCTTCCTGCAGGCACGCGGCCAGGGCAGGATCACCACGGTGGCGCTCGAGAAGTTCCAGGTCGCCGTGCTCGCCGACCGCCTCGACGAACTGCTCGACGAGGTGCTGCGGCGCAGCGGCGGGCGCGCGCCGGTCCCGGCCATGGCCCCCGCGGAGCTGGCCGACGAGGGCCCGCTCGACCTGCCGATCGACGAGGACTTCCGGGTGGGCACGATGGCGCTCGCCTGGGATCCCGAGACCGCCCAGGTGATCATCGAGGCGCAGGAGGCCACCGAGGGCGACGAGGAGGACGAGCCGCCGCTGGACGACCGGCCCGAGCCCGCCGTCCTCAGGGTGCGGATCAGCGCCGCCGCCGCCCGCGCCTTCAGCCGCCGGGCGCTGGAGGTGGTCGCCGCGGGGCGCCCCCCGTGCCCGCTGTGCGGCCGGCCCCTCGACCCCGAGGGTCACATCTGCGTCCGCCTCAACGGCCACCATCCCGGGGGATTGTCGGCATGAGAGGCGCGCTGTGAACGGGTGGAAGGGCGGCCGTGCGCCGCGCGGGCGAGGAACCGGATGACGGCCGAGGACGAGGCGAGCATCAGCGACGTGGACGGGCCGGGGCTGGACGACGCGGCGGCCATGCGCCTGCTGCAGGAGGGCACCTTAGAAGTGGCCGGACGACTCGTCGAGGCCACGAACATGACGCTCTACTGCTCCATCAGGAACGGCGAGCACGCGGCGGCGTGCGTGTACAAGCCGGTGCGCGGGGAGCGCCCCCTGTGGGACTTCCCCGACGGCACGCTCGCGGCCCGCGAGGTGGCCGCCTACGAGGTGGCGGCGGTCACCGGATGGCGCATCGTGCCGCCGACCGTCTACCGGGACGGCCCCTTCGGCCCGGGGATGGTGCAACTGTGGATCGACGCCGATCCCGAGACCGACCTGATGGCCCTGATGCGCAGCCGCAACCCCGCCCTGCGCCGCATGGCCGTGTTCGACGCCGTGGTGAACAACGCCGACCGCAAGGGCGGCCACCTGCTGCCGCTGCCCGACGGGCACGTGTACGGGGTCGACCACGGGGTCTGCTTCGCGGTGGAGGACAAGCTGCGCACCGTGCTGTGGCAGTGGCGCGGCAAGACGCTCCCGCGCGAGGCGGTCAACGTGCTGGTGCGGCTGGAGCGCGAGATCGAGCGGGGACGTCTCGGCCGGCGCCTGCGCGAGCTGCTCACCCAGTCCGAGGTGGAGGCCACGTGGGAGCGGGTCAAGAGGCTGCTGGCCACCGGTGTCCACCCGCACCCGTCCGAGGACTGGCCGGCGATTCCGTGGCCCCCGATTTGATCACCGCAGACAGGCTTGCGCAAAACGTGCGAATTGTGCACTCTGCAGGGGTCTCTACCGATATTGGAGGGAACACGCATTGTGTACGGTCATCGTGAGCGTCGAGCCGGAGGCCGGCGCGCCGGTGCTCCTGGTGGGAGTGCGTGACGAGTTCGTCACGCGGCCGTGGATGTCCCCGGACCGGCACTGGCCCGCGTACCCGGACCTGATCGGAGGCCGCGACCTGGAGGCGGGCGGCACCTGGCTGGCCGCCGACCCCGCCGGGCGGCGCGTGGCCGCGCTGCTCAACGGCGAGGGCGTGGCGGCCCCGGCGGGCCGGCGCCACTCACGCGGCGAACTGCCGCTCCTCGCCGCCGCCGCGGGGGAACTGCCTCGCGCTCGACCTGTCCTGGTACGACCCTTTCCATCTCGTCCTCGGCGGGCTCGACGGCGTACGGCTGTGGAGCTGGAACGGCGAGAGCCTGGCCGAGGAGAAGCTGCCCGAGGGCGTGCACGTGATCGTGAACTCGGGCTGGGACCGCGGCGAGAGCCGGCCGCGCACCGCCTGGTTCCGCCCCCGCTTCGCCCGCGCCGTCCGGCCCGGGTGGACCACGGGCGGCTCGTCCGAGCGGTTCTGGGGGGAGTGGCTCGATCCCGCGTCGGGTGCCGGGGTGCCCTGGGACGACTCCCCGGGCGCTGGTCATGCGGCGGCGGCTGCCGGACGGGCGGGTCTTCGCCAGCCTCTCGGTCACGCTGGTCGCCCTCGCGGAGGAGGGGCTGCGCTACGACTTCTGCCCCCAGCCCGACGACCCCGCCACCTGGCACGAGATCGACACCTCGTGGAGCACACCGGCTGACCGGGTCCGCCGGCCGCGCGGATAGGCTTCACACCATGCGATCGTGGTCTGCTCCGAATGTCCCCCGGCTGCCCGGTTCGGGCCCTGTGCTTCGTCTGCACGACACCGCCGCCCGTGAGGTGCGGGAGACGGCCCCCTCCGGCGAGGCCCGGCTCTACGTCTGCGGCATCACGCCGTACGACGCCACCCATCTCGGGCACGCCAACACCTACCTCGCCTTCGACCTGGTCAACCGGGTGTGGCGGGACGCCGGCCACGACGTGCACTACACCCAGAACGCCACCGACGTGGACGACCCCCTGCTCGAGCGGGCCGAGGCGACCGGAACCGACTGGCGGTCACTCGGCGAGCGCGAGATCGAGCTGTTCCGCTCCGACATGGAGGCGCTGCGCATCCTGCCGCCCCGCGAGTACGTCGGGGTCACCGAGACCATCGGGGAGATCGCCGAACTGATCACCCGGCTGGCCGAGCGGGGGGCCACGTACGAGATCGACGGGGACGTCTACTTCTCGGTCGCCTCGGCGCCCAAGTTCGGCGCGGTCTCCGGCTACTCCGAGGAGACCATGCTGGAGCTGTTCGGCGAGCGCGGGGGCGACCCCGGCAGGGAGGGCAAGCGCCATCCGCTCGACTGGCTGCTGTGGCGGGCGGAACGGCCGGGAGAGCCGTCCTGGGAGTCGCCGTTCGGCCGCGGCAGGCCCGGCTGGCACATCGAGTGCACCGCCATCGCCCTGCGCAACCTGGGCAGCGGCTTCGACGTCGCCGGCGGCGGCTCGGACCTGATCTTCCCCCACCACGAGATGGGCGCCTGCGAGGGCCACGTGGCCACCGGCGAGTGGCCGTTCGCGCGGGCGTACGTCCACGCGGGCATGGTCGGCCTGGACGGCGAGAAGATGTCGAAGTCCAAGGGCAACCTCGTGTTCGTCTCCCGGCTGCGGCAGACGACCGACCCCATGGCCGTGCGGTTGGCCCTGCTGGCGCACCACTACCGCGCGGACTGGGAGTGGACGCCGGACCAGCTCGCCGCGGCCGAGGAGAGGCTGGCGCGGTGGCGGGCGGCGGTGGCGCGCCCGGCGGGCCCCGCGGGCGCGCCGGTGCTGACGGCGGTGCGCGAGCGCCTCGCCGACGACCTCGACGCCCCGGGAGCGCTCGCGGCGATCGACGCCTGGGCGGCGGAGGAGGGCGACGACGCCTCCGCTCCGGCGCTGGTGCACGACGTCGCCGACGCGCTCCTCGGTGTCGCCCTCTGAAGCGCGTTCCCTGAAGGGCGCCCCCTGAAGGGCGTCCTTCGGACCGTGCTTCCCGAGACCCGCTACGGCGCGGGGACCAGGTCGCGGGCGTCCGGGCGGTCGACGAAGACGCCGGTGGTCACCGCGCCGGCGCGGAGGGCGGAGCCGGCGAAGTTCGCCTCGACCGCGCGGCGCTCCGCCGCGCTGGGGTTGGCGTTGGTGCAGCTCACCGGGGCGCTGTGACCGGACATCAGGTCGGCGCACAGGCCGGTGCGCCGGTCGGGCAGCCCGAGGATGTGGCCGATCTCATGGGTGGCGATGCGCAGGGGGTAGTAGCCCTCGGCGGTGGCCTCCCTGCCCATCCAGATGGTGCCCCGGCCCAGCCTGGTGACGCTCGTGCGGGGCCAGCCGTCGTCGGCGAGCACCACGAAGTCGGCGGGCGTGCCCGCGACGAGCCGGACGTTGGTGACGGCGGCGTTCCAGACCTGCGCGGCCTGGTCCATCACGGTGCGGAACTCGGCGGCCCGGCTCGCGTCGTAGCGCAGCACGCGTACGGCGGCCGCCGCCGATTCGCCGGCCGGCGCGGCCGCCCGGGCCGGCGACACCGTGAACAGCACGGCCAGTCCCAGGAGCAGGGCCGACGACGGTCCGGAGGACCCTTGCCGTTCGGCATCGGGGACAGTGTGCATCGGGGTCTCCTCGGTCGGGGGACGACCACCACGATGCGCACCGGGAGCGTCGACGGTGCGGTCTCGGGTGGGGCTCCCGCCAACGTACGTTCGGCGGGCACGGCGGGGGACAGGGCAGTTTTCCCCTACTTCCGTGATATGGGAGGCTTCGCTATCCGAGCGGCACCCGCGGCGCCAGCCAGGGGAACACGACGTACCACAGCGCGGCCACGGCGGCGCCGGTCAGCAGCAGCACGACGGCCAGCCGGAGCGCGGTGCCTCCGGGCAGCCGCCGCCAGAGGAATCTGTACACGCCGGATCTCCCTCGCTCAGCTTCGGCGTTCCTCGCGGCGGACGAGCACGCTCTGGACGACCAGGCGCTGCGCCGCGGAGAACTTGGGGTGGCAGGTGGTCATGGTCATGAGCGCGGTGGTCGGCCGCCGCCCGGGGTGCCCGGGGACGGGATCGACGACGTCGACGTCGCCGGGGTCCACGACCTCCTTGCGCGTCACCTGGTAGGTGTAGCGGGCGTCCCGCGCGTCCACCACGATGTCGTCGCCTGGCCGCAGCTGGTCGATCCGGTTGAACGGGGCGGCGTAGGTGGTGCGGTGCCCGGAGAGCACGAAGTTGCCCACCTGACCGGGCAGCGCCGAGCCGGGGAAGTGGCCGGGGCCCTTGCGCAGCTCCGCCGGGCCGACGCCCTCGACGACGGCGAACCGGTAATGCGCGCCCAGCCGCGGGATGCGCAGCAGCGCCAGGGCGTCGCCGAGCCGCACCGCACCCACGCCCGGGCCCGCATGCGCGTCATGCCTGGCGAAGACCTCGCCGAGCCGTCGCTGCAGGTCGCGCTGCTCCCGCTCGGTTTCCGCGCTGGTGCCCCACAGCAGGTACGCGTAGAACAGCAGCAGGACGAGCCCCGCGGGCAGGCACAGCTCGCCGATGACCCTGGTGACCGCACGCACGCACCGAGTATCGCCCGGGAAAGTCTCCGGGGGCGGCGGCCACGCGGAGGGCGTGGGTGAATTCTTTGGCACGCCGGGCACGTGAGCGGTAAGTCCGTCGCGTGTCCCGCGCCGTACGGCCCGCGCGAGCCGTACGGTGTGCGTCTCGCACCATTCCGCCGGGGTTATTCGGCTGCGGTCAACGAAGCGAAAACCTGGACGATCCTTCGGTAAGCACCGTGCGCCGTGATGGAGAGAGTCTTCCCTGGGCGCATATAACAGTCGAGCAGCGAAATATCGCTGGCAATCAGGGCAAATGCTCAATAAATTGAGCGGCCATTATCGGGAGTCCACGTGGCGCGAACTAAAATACCTATCTTTGTGGCGGCGGCGGTCGCCGGGGGTCTGGCCCTCGGGATCCCCGGGGCTGCGGCGGCGCAGTCTGTCGGATTCACCGTCCTTCCGTCGGGCGACGGCGTCTATCCGCCCAGGCCCGTCGTGGTGGAGAACGTCCAGACGCCGACGGAGCCGGTGGTGAGCGACAACCAGGTGACGCAGCCCAACAACGGCTGGATCTGGCCGCAGAACAACTGGCAGGGCTGGAACTGGCCGCAGGCCTACACCAACAACGACACCACGAACAGCAACGCGCAGCCTGTCGTCGCACCCGCCGGTGTGGGCGGCAACGGTGGGGTCACGCCGGTGCAGAACGCCGTGCAGCAGGCCGCGCCCGAGGCGATGCCGGAGGAGGAAGCCGAAGAGGAAGTGCCGGAGGAGGAGACCGAAGAGGAGAAGACCTCCGATGAGGAGGACTTCGAGGACGAGGCGGCGGGCATGGGCCCCGAGGAGACCACGGGCGGGGGCGGTCCCGCGCAGGCCGCGGGCGGCCCGACCGGAGGCCCGCAGCTGCCGTTCACGGGTGCGCCGATGAGCGTGGCCGCCGCGGGCGCGGGCCTGCTGGCCGTCGCCCTGGGCTGCACTCTCCTTTCCGCGCGACGTCGCCGGTCGAGCGGTGCCGAGTAGGAGAAATCGCCGGCTGGTCGTCGTCGGCCTGCCGTCGCTGGCCCTCGGCCTCGTGCTGGCCGGGGGCTGGGCGGCCCACCTCGGGCTGAGCGTGCGCGACCAATTGGAGGCGACGCGGGCCGCCCTGCTCCGGCTGAGGCCGGGCGACATCGGGGCGGCCCGCTCCGCCGCCGCGACGCTCGCGGAGGCACGCGCTCACGCGGCGGAGGCGCGGCGGCTGACCGGCGGTGCCTACTGGGCGCTGCTCACGCACCTTCCCGTGGTGGGCGACGGTGCGGCGACGGCCAGGGGGCTGGCCGCGTCCGTCGCGGACGTCACCGACGTGCTGACCCGGGTGGAGCGCGCGGCCGCCCCGCTGCTGTCCGCGAGCGCGAAGGTGCCGGGAGATCTGCGGCGCGCTCTGGCCGCCCTCGACGTGATGGCGCCGGTCCTGCGCGACGGCGCGTCCGCGTGGAGGCCGCGACGTCGCGCGTCGCGAGCACCCCGGCCTCGACCGGGCTGGCGGCCCTGGACGCGGCACGCCACACCGTGCTTCGCGAGGCGGCCCGGCTGCGCGCCTTCCTGAACCAGGGGGCGGACGCCGCGGCGCTGCTGCCGCCCATGCTGGGCCGCGACGGTCCCCGCCGCTACTTCCTCGCGTTCGAGACCAACGCCGAGGCCCGCGGCACCGGCGGCCTCGTCGGCGCGTTCGGCATCCTCAAGGCGGACGGCGGCAGGGTGTCCGTCGCGCGGCTGTCGGCCAACACCGGCATGGCGGCGAGCGCGAAGCCCGTCGTCGACCTCGGCCAGGGGTTCGTCTCGCGGTACGGGCGGGGTGCGACCACGACGCTGTCGGTGTCCAACCTGTCCCCGCACTTCCCCTACGCCGCGGCCACCTGGACCGGGCTGTGGCGCCGACAGACCGGTCAGGAGCTGGACGGGGCCATCGCGACCGACCCGGTCGGCCTCTCCTACATCCTGGGCGCCATCGGGCCGGTGAAGCTGCCCGGCGGTGAGACGGTGACGGCCGGCAACGTCGTCGATCTGACGGAGCGCGAGGCCTACGCCCGCTACCCGGACCCCGTGGAGCGCAAGAAGTACCTGATCAGGATCGCGGGCGCGGTCAGCGAGGCGCTGACCGGCGCACTGGACCGGCCCACGCGGCTGTTGCCCGCCTTCTCAGGCATAGTGAGTGAGCGCCGGCTCCGGGTCTGGAGCCGGGTCGAGGACGAGGAGCGCCGTCTGGCGGCCACCCCGCTCGGCGGGGTGCTGCCCGAGCGGCGCGGGCCGTACGCCGGGCTCGTGGTGAACAACTCGGCCGGCACCAAGCTCGACTACTACCTGGACCGATCGCTCACCTACGAACTCGGTCCGTGCCGCCCGGACGGAATGCGCTCCTCCCGGGTGCGGATCCGGCTGACCAACGACGCGCCGCACGGCCGGCTGCCCACGTACGTGACCGACCGGCTCGACGACCCGGAGCACCCGCACGCCCCGGGCTCCAACCTGCTGTGGGTGTCGCTGTACGCCGGGGTCGGCGCCAAGGCGACGGCGGTGCGGCTCGACGGGCGGCCCATCTCGTACTACGCGGAGACCGAACGGTCCCATCCCGTCTACTCCAAGGTCCTGGAGTTCGCTCCCGGCCAGTCGAGGACGCTGGAGTTCGACCTGCTCGAGCCGTACTCGGCGGCGGCCCCCGTGGTCCCCGTGCAGCCGCTCGTCCGCCCGCAGCGGACGAGGGTGACGGCCGACAGCAGGGGCTGCTCCTCCTGACGAGCGCCGACGGGAATCGACAGGATCCGTAAAACCCGGCGTGCCGCGATCGGCGGCACGCCGGGCGCCGCCTAGCGTCCCGCCCATGGAACGTAAGTATCCGGGGGAGACCACGGCGCAGGAGACGAACGGGGACAGCAGGCCGGAGGACGCAGGGACCTTCCGCGTCCTGTTCGTGTGCACAGGGAACATCTGCAGGTCGGCCATGGCCGAGCGGCTCGCCCTGGCCGCGTTGGGGCCGGATTCGCCGATCCTCGTGGGCAGCGCGGGCACCC
This sequence comes from Microbispora sp. GKU 823, assembly GCF_002027145.1. Lineage (NCBI taxonomy): Bacteria > Bacillati > Actinomycetota > Actinomycetes > Streptosporangiales > Streptosporangiaceae > Microbispora > Microbispora sp. GKU 823. The sequence continues at coordinate 50,981 of NZ_MWJN01000022.1, forward strand.
ACGCGAGGCCGGGACTTCCGATGGCCGAGCGGGCGTGCGGGGTGCTGCTGCGGCTCGGCGGCGATCCCGAGGGCTTCGCCTCGCGCCCGCTCACCGCCGAGGCGGTGGCCGGCGCCGATCTCGTGCTGGCGGCCTCGTCCGAGCACCGCGCCGCGGCGGTGGCCCTGCATCCCGTCGCGGCCGCGCGCGCGTTCACCATCGTCGAGTTCGGCGCGCTCGCCCGTGCGGTCCCTGCGGAGACGGTGCTGAGCAACGGGCATCCTGCCTGCCGGGCACGGGCCCTGCTGGAGGAGGCCCACGCGCTGCGAGGGCTGGTCCGGGTGGACCAGCCCGACATCGCGGACCCCTACGGAGGCCCCCGCAGGGCCTACCGGGAGGCGGCCCGCCGGATCGCGGACGCGCTCGCCGTTCCGTTGCGCCTGCTCGGGCACGGGTCGGCGCGCTGACCCCCGCCATCCCGCTCCCCGTCGCACCGGGGCCAGGCTCGCCCGCTCATGCCTCCACCGGCTCGGGAAGCTTCGGCGTCTCCTGCTCGGTCCCGGTGTAGCGGTACTCGTAGTAGTCGCCCCGCTTCGCCGGCACGAAGTTCAGGACCGTCCCGACGAGACGGGCGTTGATCGACGACAGCAGTTCCTCGGCGCGTGCCACCTGCTCGCGCCGCGTCCTGCCGTGCCGTACGACGAGCAGGGCGCCGTCGCAGACCGCGGACAGGGCCGCGGCGTCGGTGACCGGCAACAGCGGCGGCGCGTCGATGATCACCATGTCGTACTCCTCGGTGAGCTGGGCGAGCACCGAGCGCATGCCCTGTGAACCGAGCAGCTCGCTGGGGTTCGGCGGGATCCTGCCGCTGGGCAGGACGGACAGGGCCGGCTGCCCCCACGTCTGTATGACGTCGTGCAGCCGAGCCCGCTCGATGAGGACGTCGGTGAGGCCGGTGCCGCCTTCGATGCCGAGATAGGTGGCGAGACGAGGGCGGCGCAGGTCGGCGTCGATGAGGATCACCCGCCAGCCGGCGTGGGCCATCGTGATCGCCAGGTTGGCGGAAGTGGAGGACTTGCCCTCCGCTGGCAGGCAACTGGTCACCACCAGCGACTTCAACTGCCTGTCCACCTCGATGAACTGCAGGTTCGTGCGCAGGGACCGGTAGGACTCCGCCCGTGACGATCGTCCGTCGCTACGGACGATCAGCGGGTGCTGCCGCGCGTCCCGCTCGAAGCCGATCATGCCGAGAACCGCACTCCTGGAGACCTGCTGTAGCGTCTCCAGGGCCTTGATGGTCGTGTCCAGCCGATCGCGCAGCACCAGCGTGCCGATGCCGGCGAACAGCGCCAGCAGAAGTCCCAACGCCACGTTGAGCAGCGGCTTGGGAGACACCGGCACTTTCGGGACCTCCGCCGCGTCCACGACGGAGACCCGGACCGTGGCGCGGCTCTTGGGACTGGGCCGCTCGAGCTGGTCGACCAGCGCGGAGAAGGCCGCCCCCAGGGCGTTGGCCCGGACGGCGGCGCGCCTCGGATCGGTGTCGGTGACGGTGGCGCGCAGGAGCGACGTGCTGGGAATGGACTCGGCCGTGATGCTCTCCTGCAGGCTGGGGATGTCCGCACCCTGGGCGATCTGGCCGACCACCCGGCGACTGGTCAGCAGGGTGGCGTAGGACTGCACCCGCTGCTGCGACAGGGCCCCGGCCTGGAGGGCGGCGGAGATGCTGCCCTCCCTGTCGTCCCCGGAGACCAGCATGGAGATCGTCGAGACGTACTTGGGCGGTGTGTTCGCGGTGATGACGAGCGCGGCCGTCACCCCGGTGATCAGCGAGAGCAGCAGGAGCAGCCAGTTCCTGCGGATGAGTCGCACGTAATAGAGCAGATCCATGTCATTTCCGTCTGGCGAGGTGAGAGGACTGCGCGCGGAGCGACGGGTAGACCCGCACCCGTTGCGGCAGGCCGATGAGAACGGAGGCGGCCATCAGCCCGATGAGCGACGCGCTGAGCGGTGAGATCCAGCGCAGTGTCATCAGCAGGTCCAGCACCCCGGTCACGGCCGCGAGGGCGGCGAGCGTCAGGGCGGTGAGCCGCTTGCTGAGACCGAGTTTGTGCAGCCGATGGGACAGGTGGTCCGTCCCGCCCTGCATGATCGACCGCCCGGCCCTCGTGCGCGACAGCACCACGACTCCCGTGTCGACGGTCGCGACGAAGGTCGGCAGGAGCAGGCCCGCGATCGCGGTGTCGGGGCCCCGGCCTGTGACCAGCAGGGCCGCCGAGCAGGCGAGGACGAATCCGATGAACAACGAGCCGGCGTCCCCCATGAAGATCTTCGCCGGTGCCCAGTTGTACGGCAGGAACCCCAATACGGACAGAAACAGGGCCGTCAGGAGCAGCCCGAGCGCCGGTTGCCCGGACACGAAGGCCGCCGCCGCGAGGAGCGCGGCGCCCACCACGGCGACCGCGCCGAGAGCGCCGTCCATGTTGTCGAGCAGGTTGAAGGAGTTGGTGACCACGGCGATCCATACCAGGGTGGCCAGGAGGTCCAGCCAGGTGCCGGTGAGCGGCGCCACGACTCCGCTCACCACGACGACGCCGGCCGCCAGCGCCTGAACGGCCAACCGCGTGAGCGGGGGGAGCGGGATGAGATCGTCGATCAGGCCGAGCAGGGCCATGGCCAGGGCGCCGACGAGGATGCCGGCGACCGGCCGGACGGCCGGCCCGGCGAGTGCGATCGGCGGGACGAGGGTGCCCAGCGCGATGGCGACCCCGCCCAGGTAGGGAGTGGGCCGCCGATGCGACTTGTGCCCCCCGGGCCGGTCCACGATTCCCCAGCGCAGCGCTACCCGTCGCAGCACGAGCGTGGCCGCCGCGGTCAGCAGAAAGCCGCAGACCGCGGCGGCCAGGACAGTGGAGCTGTTCACCGCAGGGGAGCCGCCAGCTCCGCCCGGGCCTCGGCGATGGTCTCCGTCAGGATGTCGTCCAGCGTCCGGCGCGGCGACCATCCGGTCAGCTCGCGCAGCCTGGTCGTGTCGGGGACACGGCGCGTCATGTCCTCGAAGCCCTCCCCGTACGCCTCGGAGTATGGGACCAGCTCGACGCCCGACGTGCTCTTCGTCATCTCGATGACGAGCTTGGCGAGCTCCAGGATGCTCACCTCGTGACTCGCTCCGATGTTGAACGTCCGGCCCACCGCGCCCTCGTGGTCCAGCAGGCGCACCAACCCGTCGACCACGTCCTTGACGTGGGCGAAGCACCGAGTCTGGGTGCCGTCGCCGTACACGGTGAGAGGCTGCCCGGTGACCGCCTGCCGGACGAGGGCGGGGATGACCATGCCGTACGCGGGGCTCTGCCGGGGGCCGACGGTGTTGAACAGCCGCACGACGATCGTCGGCAGGCCGCGCTCCTTGTGGTAGGTGTTGGCCAGGATCTCGTCGACGGCCTTCGCCGTGCTGTAGGACCATTTGGCCAGCGCCGGGCTGCCGAGGATGCGGTCGGCGGACTCGGTGAGCGCGTCGCCGGCGTTCTTGCCGTAGATCTCACTCGTGCTCGTCACGAGGATCTTGCGCCGGTAGCGGTGGGCCGCCTCGATGACGGTCTCCGTGCCGCGGATGTTGGTGACGAAGGAGCGCAGCGGCTCTTTGAGAATCAGCTTGACCCCGACGGCCGCCGCGAGGTGGACGACCACGTCGCACTGGCGCACGAGCTCGTCGACCATGAGGGTGTCCAGCACCGATCCCTGCACGAAACGCAGGTTCGGGTGCGGGGTGAGGTTGGCGAGCCGGCCTGTCGACAGGTCGTCGAGCACGACGACCGAGTCGCCGCGGGCGAGCAACGCGTCGGTCAGATGGGAGCCGACGAAACCGCTTCCACCCGTGATGAGGTAGGTCCGCCTTGGTGCGTTAGTCACCGAATCCTCCTGGGACGTGTGCTTGAGATGTGAAAGACGGCGTGCGAAACGCGTGTGCAGAAGGGACGAGGTCAGCGGTGCGGCCCGGAGGTCTTCTCGAACCACTCCACGGTCTGGCGCAGCCCCTCGTCCATCGGCACCGCCCGCACGCCGGGGAACAGGTCGAGAAGCCGCCGGGAAGACGCCTGCGACACACGGATGTCACCCGCGCGCGGAGGGAGGAACGTCGCCTCCACATGGCGGCCGAGCACCGCGCCGAGGGCGTCCTTCAGGGACAGCAGCGAGGTCCGCGACCCGAACGCGAGGTTCACCGGGGTGCCGCTCGCCACCCCGCGGACCGCCGCCTCGGTGAGCACCGCCGCGACCGTCCCGACGTAGGTGAAGTCCCGTGCCTGGGTGCCGTCGCCGTGGATCGGCACCGGTTCGCCGGCGAGCGCGGCGGTCACGAACGCCGGGATGACCGCCGCGTACGCGTGGCCGGACGACTGCATGGGCCCGTACACGTTGAAGAAGCGGAAGGGCAGCACCCGCAGGCCGAAGCTCGCCGCGTAGGCCACGGCGTATGCCTCCGTGGCGAGCTTGCTCGCGGCGTACGGGCTGAGCGGGCGCGTGGGCAGGTCCTCGTGCTTGTACGGTTCCGTGCAGTCGCCGTAGACGGAGGACGAGGACGCCAGGATCAGGTGCGGCCGGGTCGCCCGGCACGCCTCCAGGACGTGGAGCGTGCCCGTCGCGTTGGCCGTGTGTGACGCCAGCGGGTCGGCCAGGGACCTGGGCACGGAGGGCCGCGCGGCGAGGTGCACGACGGTGTCCGCCCGGGAGACGAGATCGCCGAGCAGTTCCCGGTCCAGGATGCTCCCGGTCACCAGCTCCACGCCTACGTCCTCGATATTGCGCCGGTCGCCGGTGCTCAGGTCGTCGAGCACGGTGACGCTCTCGATCTCGGGCCGGGTGGTGAGCGCGCGACAGAGATTCGCACCGATGAAACCGGCGCCGCCCGTCACAAGGATCCTCATGTGTTGCTCTTTTCAGACAAGGCGGTGCCGCTAGGCGCCGCGAAGTGATCGGTAAAGGGCTTCTGTGTTCGAGACGAGGCGTTCGACGCCGAACGTGCCGGTCGTCCACTCGCGGGCCGCCTCGCCCATCCGGCGGGACAGTTCGGTGTCCGAGAGCAGCCGCACGACGTGCTCGGCGAGTTCGGCAGCGTCGGTGGCGGCGAGGAGTCCTGTGTGGCCGTCGCGCACGATCTCGGCGATGCTGCCGACGCGGGTGGAGACCGCGGGTGTTCCGGCCATGCCTGCTTCCACCAGTGTCAGCGGGGTGCCCTCGTTGTCGGCGGTCATCAGCACCACGTCGGCGGCGGAGTAGACCGTCTCGACGTCCTTCCGCCATCCGAGCAGGTGGAAGGAGTTCGGGGCGAAGCCGATCCCGTGCTCCAGCTCCTGCCTCAGCTCGCCGTCGCCGCAGACGACGAACCGGCAACCGGGTATGCGGCGAAGGACCGCGTCCGCCACCTCGAGGAAGCGGTCGGGCCGTTTGATCCGGGTGAGCCGCCCGACGTAGGCGACCACCGGCGCGTCCTGGGGGAGCCCCAGCTCGGCCCGGGCCGCCTCCCTGGCGGGCACCGGGCCCAGCCGCACGCCGGGCGGGATGACGACGTACTGCTCCCGCCGCCCGATACCGGCGGCCAGCAACTCGTCGCGGACCTGGGCTCCGACGGTCACCAGCCGGTCCGACATCGACGCGAGCGCCCGCTCCGTCCGTATGTAGAGGCGTAGCTTGGCGGGGGAGAAGTAGCCGTGCAGCAGGTGCCCGTGGAACACGTGGACCTTCGCCGCCCCCACCCCCGACAGGCGCGCCGCCGTCCGGCCGAGCGCGCCCGCCTTGGCCGTGCGAGTGTGCACGATGTGCGGCCGGAACTCGCGCATGGCACGGACCAGCCGGAAAAGGGCGCGCACGTCGTTCGCCGGGCTGATCGACCGGCCGAGGCCCCGCACGCGGTGCACCGGCACGGAGGCGTCACGCAGGCGCAGATGGTCGCCCTCGGCGTCCCCGACGTGGCCGATGTAGAGCCGGTGGTCGAACTCCTCGGAGTTCAGACCCTTCGACAGTCCCAGAACCTGCGTGGCGGGGCCGCCCACATTCATGCGGGCAATGATTTCCATGACGCGAATCCGGCTGTCCGGCTTCATAGGGTCCCTCGCTGATAGGCCTGCCTCACGCCCGAGAAACTAACCGGCGCGCGGATCTCCGCATCGGTGCGCTCACCGTGACGGGGAAGAGTTTCCGATTTCGGTACCCGGCCATGATCGATCGGCCGTCGCCTCGGGCGAGACGGACATCGTGGCTGCTCGCGGTGTTGATCGCCATTGCGGGCCGCATTCGGACAGGCGGCTCGATGTGCGGGAAAGGAGAGTCCAAAGGGGCCGTGTTTCGCTTGCCTGTGCCCGTCCCGATGATTTCCTTTTCAGATATCCCCGGTGCGCTCGCCGAGTCGGCGAAGCGCGATCCGCGGGCATTTCAAACCCGCGATTCCGAATGGCGCGGATAAAGAATCGGTAGGCGGAGCACATGGACTGTCATTCCAATTTCGGCTGCGGCCACACTGACGTGCCGGTGCCGGCCGGCCCGGGCACGACCCGTCTCCGGGTGTGCGAGGTCGTGAAGACCCTCGATCCCGGGGGCGCCGAAGTGTTGCTCGTCGAGCGGTTGGTGACGGCCCGGAGGCGGATCGTGGACAGCGCTGTGGACTACACGGTGATCTGCCTGCGGGCGTCGACCGGTGAGCTCATCGAGCGCCTGCGCTCGGCCGGAGTGACGGTCGTAGATCTCAGTTCGTGCCCACGGGCGCTGGTCTACGCCAGGCTTGCCGCACTGGTCCGGCGGATCGCGCCGGATGTGCTGAACGTGCATTCTCCGGCGCCCGGCATCGTGCTCCGCCCGTTCGTGCGGCTCACCAGGCGCAGGTCCGTCCTCGTGTCGACGGTTCACGGCGTGCGATGGCGCAAGACGATGTTCCTCGACCGGCTCACCCGGAGTCTGCTGGACGACCGTACCGTCGCCGTGTCGCCGACGGTGGCGCGCTCTCGCGCCGTCGCGGGTTGCCGTCGTCTGCTGACCCGGATTCACGGGGTCGACGTGGGGGACCAGCGGGAGTGGGCCGCACGGGCGGCCGGCGTGCGGCGCGAGTTCGACGTGCCCGAGAGCGCCTTCCTGTGCGTCACCATCGCCAACTTCCGCCCTGAGAAGAACCATCGCATGCTCGTCCAGGCGGCCTCCGAAGTGGTTCGTGCCCGCCCGGACGCCGTTTTCCTGCTCGCGGGGGAAGGGCCGCTGCGGGACGCGGTCGTTCGCGACGTGCGGGAGCGGCGCCTCACCGGGCAGGTGCGCGTCCTCGGGCGGGTATCCGGAGCCAGGAGGCTGATCGCGGCAGCCGACCTTCTCGTCCTCAGCTCCCACCATGAGGGGCTGCCCGTCGTGGTGATGGAGGCGCTCGCGGCGGGGGTGCCCGTGGTCTCCACCCGGGTCGGCGGACTGCCGGACCTGGTCACGTCGGGGCGGAACGGCATCCTCACCGAGCCGGGATCGCCCGGCGCCCTCGCCGGCGCCGTGATCCAGGCGATGGAGCCGCGGACCCATCGTGAGCTGCGGGCCGGAGCCCTGGCCGATGGGGACGGCTTGGACATGGTCACGACGTCGGAATGGTTCGAGGAGCTCTACGAGGAGCTGACCAGAGGAGTGAGGGTCTGACGCGCAGGGCGGCGTCGCCGCGCAGGGGCGATGTTTTCACGCCTGGCCGGCGCGCGGCCCACACCGAACCCGGCGAACGGTTCATGATGGATAGAGGACAGGAGGGACACCCGCAGGGCGGTGCCCCTCCTTCCGTTCGGCAGCGTCACCGCTCCGGGATCTCGTACACGGCGAAGTCGCCGGAACGGAAGCGTTCGGTCGCGTAGTCCGCGATGCGTCCGGCATGCCGCTCGTCGGCGAAGAGCCACCGGACCCCGTAGACGCTCCGCAGTCGCTGGACGGATTCCCGGCTGGGGGCGGCGAACGCGGCGTCGTTGGCCCCGAGTCGCGCGCTGTCCCAGAAATGCGCGCACTCCGGAGCCTGACCCGGCTGCACCCGCTCCCAGTTCTTGCTGCTGTACGCCCATCCCTCGACCAGTACGCGCCGCTCGGTCAGAGCACTCACCCAGAATTGGCGGGAATCGTGACATTTCGAGCTGCTCCAGCGGAAATGCCCGTTCGTGGCGACGAGATCGTCCACCCCTGAATGGCCGCGAAGCCATCGTCCGGCGGTCAGCGCGCCTTGGGGGAGGGCCGTCGCCGTCATCGGCCCCGCCGTATTCTCCGGCCCGGCTCCGGCGGCCGGGTACAGCCTCGACAGGGCCTCCAAGACGCGCGCGTGCGCCGCCGCGGGCAAGCCCACAGCGGCGACCAGCGACAACGTGAGCGCGGCACCCGCACGGCCACGCTTCACGATCAGGGCGATCGCCGCCAGCGTGACGAGAGCCAGCAGCACGAGGTAGGGCAGGTACAGGAGCGCGGGCGGCTGACCGGGGTGCAGCGGGATCGCGATGCCGCAGAGCAGCGGGATGAGACAGGCGGCGACGGCTCCGGCGCCGGCGGCGCAAGCCGTCATCACGAGAGAGGCACGTGTATGGCGGACGGCGACGACGAGCCCGTACACCGAAACGATGGCCATGTAGGGATACACCGCTCGCAGGAAGTAGAGCTGGTTGAGGTGGCTGTTCCCCAGCAGGAGGACCGCACCCAGACCGGCGCCACCCATGCCGATCATCATGACGACGGAGGGGCGCATCAGCAGGCCTGGCCGGGTGAGCAGCCCCGCGATCCCGCACCAGGCGGTGACCCAGCACAGCAGGTACACGAGTGTGAGACCGGCCACGGCTGCCGGTGCCGGGCCGCCGGGCAGTCCCGTGAACTCGTGCCAGAGGTTCGTGGTGATGGAGAGGGGGGAGAGGCTGACCGCCTGACGGGCGCCCCGGTACAGCACGGCCTGCGCGCAGACAAGACACGCCAGGGTGATCCCCAGTGCGATCAGCGGGGTCCGCGGCAAACGGCGGCTCCGGACCGCTCCCAGAGTGGCGACCGCTATCAGTCCCGCTGTCAGCAGCGGAAGATACGTCGACTTGGCACCCGTCAACGCGACGAGGAAGATCGTGAGCAGCAGCCAGTTGCTGCGGCGGCGTACCCCTCCTTCGAGGATGTCGATGAGCAGAAGAGCGGCCGGTGCGAAAAGGACGGCCCCGAACGTTTGACTCGGGCTGGCCCATGCCTCGTCCGGAATCCCGCCCCATGTGAATATGCCGTTCTTGCCCAGATAAAGGCTGGGAGCTGCCATGAACATCGCTCCCAGGACGGCCAGGAACGCGCCCGGCCATGAGTCGATGACGCGGCGGGCGACCATGCCGACCAGTACGACGAGCGCGCCCAGCATGGGCAGCATGGCGAGGCGGAGCAGCAGGACCACAGGCTCCACCCCCGTCACCCAACTCGTCGCGGCCAGTTCCGCGTGGACGAACCAGTGGTAGAAAAGCGGCTCTCCGGCGACGGCGGGGTCCTTCGGAGGCATGTGGTGTTTGATCTCACCGATCAGGGACAGGTGAAACGAGGTGTCGGTGGCCGACGACCCGAGCGCCGGCCAGGTCAGGGGATTCTTGGTGAAGAAGGCGAACAGGCTCCAGGCGACCTGGTAGGCGACCGTCAGGGTGATCGACCACGACCACCACAGGGGTATGCCCCGGCGGGGCGCGCTCCTCCAATGTCCGCGCAGCCGGGGCACCACCAAGAACAGCAGGTAGGTGCCGACGGGAAAGGCCAGCACGAGCAGGGGGAGGCCGGCCACGCGTGCCGCGATGTATGCAGCCACCTCGAGGACGTAACCCAGCGCCAACCCCAGGGCGAGTTCCTCAGTCAGGGATCGGGCATCGCGATAGAGGAATCGGATCAGCAGGACGCCGGGAAAGGTCAATCCCAGCGCGATGTAGGTGAAGAAGACCGCGATATCCGGGATCGAGACACCGGAGAGGCGCAGGACGGTCAGGGTGAAAACAGCGAGAAAGACCGCCGGGAACCAGGGGCGGACTGATCTGCGTCGCGAGGGCCGGTCGATGTTGGATTGTCGTGCCGGACCCGTGTCCGGCGTGGTTGTTTTTACGTATTCTCCGCTGCGGACGGAAGAATTATCTCCGACCCGGTCCATCGCCATGATGGCACCGTAATAGCGTGGGCGAATCACTCCGGGCCGGACACGGCTCGTTGGTGGTTTCTTGCTGAACATTGTGCGAGAAGCTCGGAAGAGCGCCGGTCGTACGCGCGACAACGGTCCGGAGAGGACTCCGGCGCCTGGTCGTGCCGCGTGGACCGGTCGTGCCGGCCGGTCCGGGAGGCGAGCGTGTGGACCGGGAGCGCCCCTCCGCGACACGATCAGGGCGAGATCACGCCGGCAGGGTGGGGACCCGGCGGGAGATGACCGCGTCGTACCAGCGCTCGACGCGCGCGGCCACCAGCGGCCAATCCAGCGCCTCCGCGGCGCGGACGCCTCTTTCGATCATCCGCTGCCGTGCTTCGTCGTCGTCGAGGAGAGTGTGGAGCTGGGTGACCAGATCGTCCACCGACCCCGAACGGAACATCTGGTATGCGTCCGGAGGGGCCGCAGGGTCGAGCGAGGCGTCCGAGGAGACGAGAACGGCGGCGCCCAGCGCCAGCGCTTCCAGCGCCGCGTTCGGTATCCCCTCACCCATGCCCCGCAGCCTCCGGGACGAGTGCACGAGGATCTGGGCCCGGCTCACCAGCGAGTAGACGCGGTCGGGGGGGATGTGCCCGGTGAACTCGATCCCCGGACCGGCCGCCGCGAGCCGCCGCAACCGGTCCCGTTCCGGCCCGTCCCCGGCGATGACGAGGCGCGCGTACGGCCGGGCCTTCCGGACGCGGTGGAAGGCCTCGATGGTCAGGGCATGGTTCTTCGCCTTGATCAGGGAACCGACGCTGACGATCAACCCCCGTTCGACGTGGTCCTCCGTACGAAACCTGGTCAGACGCGGCAGGTCCAGACCGGCCGACGTCATCCGGATGAGCGGGTCGGGAACGCCGACGGCCAGCAGGTCCCCCCTGGGGCGGGTTCCCGCCACCAGGAATCCGCCGACATGGCGGAACGCCCAGGGCATGATCCAGCGGTGGTGCGTCGCGAGGGCGCCGTGGATCTGGAGCCCGAGCGGAATGCCGAGGCGCCGGGCGGCGGGGCCGAGCGCGAGCGCCTCCCGGTGATCGCCGTGCAGGTGGATGACCTCTGGCCGGCCCGTGCGATGGAGCGCGGCGGCGCACTCCATCGCGAAGGCGACCTGGTCGGACTTCTGGGAGACCGCCCGGCTGGCCGCGGTGCGCGTCAGGGGCAGCGACTCGGTGTCCCGCAGAGGCGCTCCGCGACGATGCGCGACGACCACCTCGTGGCCGCCAAGCACCTGCGCGCGGATCTGCCGTTCGATATGGAGCTCCATGCCTCCGGGCTCGGGCGGCAGCCGATAGGCGATATGAAGAATTCTCATGTCAGGCTCCTGGCCGTGCTGATGGGCGGGTGATGCGAGGTGCCGGACGGGGCCTGGCCGCGGCGCTGCGACGCCCGGGCCCAGGCGAACGCGGACAGCAGGCTTACGGCGATCACGATCGGCATCCGTTGCCGGAAGATGAGGCCGATGTTGGACATGCTCGTCGCATACGCGATCGTGCAGGGCACGACGAAGAGCAGGATGACCATGAACACTCGGCGGTCCTGGCGCCACAGGTCGCGTACTCCTCGCCACGCCCAGAAGAGGAGGTAGTACCAGACCAGCGTTTCGATCTTCCCGAGCTGCAGCACGAGGCTGCCGTCCATCCAGGGGAACGGCGACAGCAGCGTGTAGACGAGCTTCGGCAGAATCGCGCTCCATGGATCTCCGCCGTCGTCGAACACGACACCGGAGCCTCCCTCCGCGTTCCCGCTGCGCACCGCTTCGGACTGCCCCTGGTCGAGCTGTTCCTGGAACGACCCGGCTGCGAACTGCGTCGATTCGGGGAAGAACACGAAGAGGGAAAGAACACCGGCGAGCAGGGCGAGAGTGCACAAGGGGAGAGCGCGCTTGGACGCGACGAAGCCGAGGATGAGCGGGAGCCCGCACATGAACACCATGTAGGGGCGCACGTTCCACAGCGCCCACAGCAGCGGTGCGAGCAGCAGTAGCTTCCGGGCATCGAATCTCTGCACGTTCGAGGCGGCGAGGTAGAGGCACGCCACGACGAGGAACGCGTTGAAACCGTCTTTGTACGTGCTCGACGTGTGCAGCAGAAGCGAGGGCATGAACGCCGTCAGGGTGAGGAGCCGGAAGGAGGACCGCTCGTCGGCCCCGATGATCCTCGCGAACCGGTAGACGACGATGCACAGCGCGCAGGCGATCAGTGCCACCACGGAGGTGCACGCCAGGGGAGCCGGACCGCCGCACAGGTAGATGATGAGCGCGAAGAGATTGCAGGGCACTGTGACGGAATAGATGCCGCTTATCTGGGCTGAGGTGACGAATTGGATGCCCTCGCGGTCCCAGTAAGCGACGATCTCCATCGCTCTGTGCTCATAGGTGTGATTGTCGCCGCCGTACGGCAGCAGGCCGGAGCGAATGACCAGGAGATTGACAATGAGCCGTACGGCGAACGCGAGGAGCAGCACCGGCAGGACGATCCGTGCGGTGTCCCGGTCGATGAAGGCGTGAACGAGAAAAACAAGTGTTGCCGCGGTTATCGCGATGACCACGTATTCCAAAAGAATCACCCGCAGATCAGTGGCCGAGACGTTCCGGGACGTCCGTCAATCTAACGGGGAAGGGCGTGACGCACGCTGGACGCAGGGCCGCTCGGTATACCAAGTCCCCGTAAAAGGTCATTCCCCGGTCCGAGCGGCAACCAGGTCGCTAGCCGACCTTCCGGGGACGAACTGATCGAGAGTGCTTCGCCCCGATAAGATTCTGGTAATGGGACAGTGGGCGGGCCGCGTCGGCCCCGGCTCTTGGCATATCAGTCGCCAGACTTGCGCTCATGTGCCTGACCTCGCCTTTTCGCCTTCGCGCACCGGAGAAGCGTGAAGCGTCTCTTGGGGAGCCGGTGACTTTCCCCATTCGCGGGTGTCCGCTACGACGACGTTGCCCTTGGTGACCTCGTCTTCGCTCTTCACGGTTTCTTGCGTGAACGGGAGTCAGGAGGCCGACATGAGGATTCTCCAGGCAAGGATGTCATGGCGGCGAGGTGAAACATCTGTGTCAGCGCATAGCCGTTTGATTAGAAGTGACCGAGGCCTGGATGGCGAGGGTTCGTAAACCATGTCGACAACCTTTCTCAGGCGCTCTCTCCGCCGGCTTCGGCTCCCGCTTGGGCGGCATCTGCTCACCTTCACGTCGCTGAGCTCGGCCGGGCTCGGGGAGACCGTTCTTCCCACGCTCAGCCTCATAGCCCTCGTCCGAGTGACCGGGGCCGAGACCTCCGGGCATGTCATCTTCGCCCAGTCCCTCGCGAGCTTCTGGTTCCTCGTGTTCGATCCCTGTCTGGAGAGGGCCACCCAGCGGTTCGTCCCGATCGAGCAGGAGCGGACCGGTCACGGGTGCGCACTCTTCCTGCGCCTGCTGCGCCTGGACGCCGGGATCGCCCTCGCGGCGACCGTGGTCGCCCTCGCCGCGGTTCTCGGCGCGTGGATGTTGGGCATCCTCTCGGCGGACCTTGCGCTCATGCTCGTCCTCTCGGTCGCCGGACGTGGTGTCATGGCCCCGTATGGCATGGCGTTCACGGGGTTCGCGATCGCGGACCGGTTGCGTGTGTCGGGACTCCTGCGCGTGCAGGGCGCGCTCGTTTCGTTCGGATTGTCGCTCGCCGGACTCTTCACCGGTGGACCTCTGCTCTATCTGGCCGGTCAGGCGGTGGGCGCACTCCTGGTCGCTGCGGTGCTCTGCCTCCTCGCCTCGCGCGCGGTGGCACAGTCACTGGGCCCAGCCGTCGGCAGCCCACGGCTACCCGCGGGGATGCTCCGGTTCACCCTGCCGACCTCAATCGGCACGATTGTGGCGGGGATTTCCGACACCGGCATTCTCACCATCGCGGGCTTCGTCGGCGGACCACCCCTCGTCACCATACTCAAGATCACAATGGCTCCCGGGCGCTTCTATGCCACCCTGGCCACTCCGGTCGCGGCGATGCTGTATCCACGACTCGCCCAAGCCGTCGCGCGAGGAGCCGGCGCGGCTGTCATCAAACGCGACATCGCGCGTACCACGCTGCTGATGACGGGGGGCGGAGCGCTGACGGCCGCCATCGCCCTTCCGATGCTCGGCACCGTCATCACCGTGGCCTATGGCGCGGAATTCGCCGACACCGGCGTGGTCGCGATGCTGCTCCTCGGCGCGGCGTGCGTGAAGGGCCTGGTCTGCTGGTGCAATGTTCTCCCCCTCGCAACGGGGAAGCCGGGCTGGCGGCTCGCCTATCTCTGCGCAGAGGCGGCCCTACTCGTCGCAGCGTTGCTCATCGCGGCGTGGACGGCTACCGCAGCCTTGACGACGGCACTTCTCTTCGCGTGGGGGAGGCTGGTGATCGCCATCCTCGGCACCGGATTCTGGATCACGTCGCTGCGACGCGTCATCACGTCCGAATCACACGTCCGCCTTCCGGATTCGGCGGCACGTCCCACCCAGAGCGCGTGACCCCGCATACGGCCTGGAATGGCTCTGTCGGGGGTAATGCCGAGGACAGAACTGCGCAATGTCTCGCGGTCTTATGGCGACGTCGCCGACGATGCCTGCTCCGTGAGGGCGATCCTGATTCAGCCACCGACTTCACGTCCTCGGAGGCGGCGTCCTCCCTCGTTCGTCGGCCGCAACTAAGTCTGTGCCGCTGAGAAGCAGCTCTCGTGATCACCGTGACACCCGGCCGAACCTTCCTAGATCGAAAGAGTCTCGTAGATGCGTACGGAACAAACAGCTGCGCAGGCCTCGATGTCAGGAACGCGTCCCAGAAAGGTTTTCTTGGTCGCGGATCAGTTGGCTCTCGGGGGAGCCGAGAATCAACTCGTTCTTCTCGCTCGGAGCCTGCACCGTCGAGGCATCGAGACGGTCGTGCTCGTGATGTTCGGCGGTGGGCCACACGAAGCCGCGCTGAGAGACGAGGGGATAACTGTCGTCTACCTCGGTTTTCGGGGTGGACGTGAGATTCCTCGTGACCCGGCCAACACTTTCGCGGCTTTCATCCGCCTGGTTCGGCTGCTTCGGCGGGAGAAGCCAGACGTGGTACACGCTTTCCTGTATTACGCGTATGTAGTAGTCGCGCCTGCAGCCCGGCTTGCCGGAGTACCCGTGGTCGTGGCCGGACGGCGAAACATGGGGTTCTATAAAGAGAACAGCAAGAAGAAGGCGATGCTGGCCGTCGAGCGCGTCGCCACCCGGATGACGGATCGCGTTATCGCCATCTCCCGGGCGGTGGCAGAAAACACGGTACGCCAGGAAGGGCTGGACGCAAACAAGATCACCACGGTCTACAACGGACTGGCGCCGGAGGCGTTCGACGAAGTCATGCCGGCTGCCATCGACACCGCCCTGCCCGTGGTCCTCTGTGTCGCCAACCTGCGTAGTTCGAAGGGTCACAAATACCTGATCGAAGCCATGGGCTTGCTGGAGGAGCGAGGGATCGCCGGCACGCTTCTCCTGGTCGGCGACGGGGTCGAACGTGAGGGTCTCGAGGAGCAGGCACGGCGACTCTCCGCGGACATCCGTTTTCTCGGCCTTCGTCAAGACGTCGCCGCCTTGTTGCGGCGCGCGGACGTCTTCGTTCTGCCGTCGGTGAGCGAAGGGCTCAGCACTGCCGTGATGGAGGCGATGGCCGCGTGCGTTCCTGTTGTCGCAACCGCGTCCGGCGGGCCCCCCGAATTGCTCGAAGGGCGAGGTCTGGTCGTCCCCCCCGGCGACGCCGCCGCTCTGGCCGACGCTCTGGCCACCCTGCTGGCGGATCGCGAGCGCGCTCGTGATCTCGCGGTCAAGGCCCAGGCGTGGGCCAGAAGCCACCTGACCCTCGACGCCATGGTGGACGAACACGTCCAGATCTACAGTGAACTCCTGGCACGCGCCCGCACGAGATAGTCGTTTCCCGCAGACCTGCCGGCGCCGCCGATCTTCGCGGCGGTCGAACGGCCCCCAGCCGCGCTGAGGGCCGTTCGCCGTATTCGAAGAGCGGGACACCGGACGCCGGTTCTCGCCCCACGCGCGGACGGCGCGGATGGCGGCCGAACCCGCGTCCCGCCGCTGATGTTCGGGCTTTACGGCGCACGGGCCCAAGGCGAGGGCGGGTGAGTCGCCGACGTCCGAGAACCTTCAGCACGCCGTCTCGGTATCGGAGAATCTCGTCAACCCTGGTCTGAGGGCGTCGTCGGCCTGGAGTGGCGTGATCCGTTGTTAGGTGCGCCGTAAGGCTTTCGCAATGGCTCGCCAGACGCCCGCGACGCCGCTGGAGGCTGCTGGGCCGCCGTCGTTCACTGTGGTAGTGACCACGACCGGCCTTAGTGCGATTCCCTTCAATCGACCGCATGTCGCGCGGAACGAGCTCAACTACATCACCGAGGCCGTGCGGAATGGCTTCACCTGCGGCGACGGTCCGTTCACGAGGCGCGCCACGGCGCTGCTCGAGGAGATCACGCAGGCGGGTGAGGCGATGCTGACCACATCGTGCACGCACGCACTGGAGATGACCGCGATCCTGCTCGACCTGCGGCCGGGCGACGAAGTGATCATGCCGTCCTTCACCTTCGTCTCCACCGCCAACGCGTACGCCCTGCGGGGAGCGGTTCCGGTGTTCGCCGACTGCAGGCCCGACACGCTGAACATCGATGAGCGACTCGTCGAGGGCGCGATCACGCGGCGTACCCGGGCCGTCGTCGTCGTCCATTACGCCGGGGTCGCCTGCGAGATGGAGACGATCGGCAAGATCTGCGAGCGGTACGGTCTCGCTCTGATCGAGGACAACGCGCACGGCCTAGGGGGCTTCTATCGGGGCAGGCCGCTCGGCTCCTTCGGCGAGATGGCGACACAGAGCTTCCACGAGACAAAGAACGTCCAGTGCGGGGAGGGCGGCGCCCTTCTGCTCAACGACCCGGGACTCGTCGCCCGCGCGGAGATCATCAGGGAGAAGGGCACCGACAGAAGCCGGTTCTTCCGCGGGCAGGTGGACAAGTATCGCTGGATCGACATCGGCTCCAGCTATCTGCCGTCCGACGTTCTCGCCGCGATGCTGGTCGCCCAGCTCGAATCCTTCCCGAGCGTCCAGGCTCGGCGGCACGCCATATGGAGCAGGTACCA
Source organism: Microbispora sp. GKU 823 (assembly GCF_002027145.1). NCBI lineage: Bacteria > Bacillati > Actinomycetota > Actinomycetes > Streptosporangiales > Streptosporangiaceae > Microbispora > Microbispora sp. GKU 823. Next base: position 68,242 of record NZ_MWJN01000022.1, read on the forward strand.
CGAGGAGCTGGCCGGCTGGGCGGAAGAGAACGGGATTCGACGCCCGATCGTCCCCGATGACTGCGAACATCCGGCGCACCTCTATCACCTGCTCTTCCCCGGCCTCGAGCACCGGCAGTCCTTCATCGCCCACCTTGCGGAACGGGGCATAGGAGCGGCGTTCCACTACCAGCCCCTGCACAACGCGCCCGCAGGTCTCCTGCACGGCAGGGCCATCCCCGGAGGATGCCCGGTGACGGAGGATGCCGCCGGCCGCCTCGTACGGCTGCCGCTGTTCGCGGACCTGGACGAGGACGACGTGACCCGCGTGATCGACGCCGTGCGCGCCTTCGAGGTGACCGGCCGGCAGCGGTGACATCGGCGGCGGGACATCGACCGGGGCGGACCCGGAGAGCGCGACCTCGTGGAGCCGATGAAGGCCGCACCGTGATGCCATCACGGGTCATGAAAGGAGTGGCCAAGAACATCACCGTTCGCGAGTGTCCGGCAGTACGCGGGCGCTGTCGGTCGCCAGTCTCTCCCGCATGGGTGAAGTGCCGTCCCTCCTGCGATCCAAGCCGATGGCGACGCGGGAAAAGACTCCAAGGAACCGACCGGTCACGACGAGGACATTGGCGAGATGGCTGCCTGCGACGTTCGCGGCCGTTCTCACCGTGGCGGTCGTGCACTTCTTCGGAGTTTCCATCGGTGATGTCGCCATCTTCGCGGCCTATGTCATGCTTGGCGTCGCCGTGCCCGGCGTGCTGTGGGTCCGTGTGTTGTACCGCGGCGACCGTACAAGGGCAGAGGAGATCGCCCTCGGTCTGACCTGCGGCTATGCGATCGAGGTATTCTTCTACATCGGCGTGCGCGCCCTGGGGGCGCCGCTGCTCGTGGTGATCTGGCCGATCACCACCTACGTTCTGTTTCTGGCCGTCCCCGGGCTGCGGGGGCACTGGAGGGGCGGTCGCCGCCGAAGCACGCCACCGCTCTGGTACTCCTGGTCGCTCGCCATCGCCTTCGTTTATCTCGTGCTCTGGGGCGCCGTCACCTACTTCAGGACCACGGCGCTGACCTGGCCGGCGCTCGGGAGCGCGGCGCCCGACGTCTCCTTCCATCTCGCTTTGATAGGCGAGCTGAAGCACCACGTTCCGCCGACCATCCCGATGGTCGCCGGTGAGCCGCTGCTCTATCACTGGTTCGTCTACGCACACCTCGCCGCGGCGAGCTGGACCACGGGCCTGGAGCCATTGGTACTGCTGACCCGCCTGGCCATGCTGCCCATGCTCGCGGCCCTCGTCGTCCTGATCGGGATGACCGCCAGGCGCGTCATCGGCCTTTGGGGAGGCGCGTCGATCGCCGTCGTGGGTGCGGTTTTCGCCGCGATTCCGAGCCTGTACCTCGGCAGCAACGGGTCGTTCACCTTCATCGGGATTCCCGAGCACGCGTGGACGAGTCCCACCCAGACCTTTGGTTCCTTGCTGTTCGCCGCAGTCATGATCCTCATTGTCGACACTCGTCGTCATCGAGATCACGCCCGCGAATGGCTTCTGCTGGTTCTCCTGCTCGTCGCGGTCATGGGGGCGAAGGCGACCTATCTGCCCATGCTCGCAGCGGGGCTGCTCGCGGTAGCCGTGGTCGAGACCGTCAGGCGGCGCCGCCCGTCCCGGCAGACAGCCGCGGTGCTGGCGATCACTGGAGGGTGTCTGCTGTACGGGCAGCTGGTCCTGTTCGGCGGTGCCCGGCACGCCACGATGGTCATCCCCTTGTACTTCGTAGGGACAACCTGGGATGAACTCACTGGATTGGGAAAGCCGGCAGAGCCGTCTTCGGGTTCGATGCTCGCCTTGACCCTGGTGTGCCTGCTGGGCTTGCTCATCACCTGGTCGGGCATCTTGGGGCTGCTGAGCCGTCCCCGATCGCTCCTCAGACCTCCGGTGATCCTCATGCTGGGCATCGGAGCGGTGGGCCTCGGCGCGGCGCTGCTTCTGGGCCATCCCGGCCACAGTCAGGTCTTCTTCCTCGGGGGTGCCTATCCCTATCTGGCGATCGTGGCGGTCTACGGAATCCTCGCCGTCGTACGGCGTGCGGGCCTGTCCTACCGGGGGGTGGCTTTCGCCGTCTGCGCGGGGCTGGTCGCCGTCTACGTCATTCCCCTCGCGTGTGGTGTCCGCGTGCCGCTTCGCCCGGGCCAGCCGGACACGGTCCTGATCTGGCCCTACGTCGCGCTGCTGGTCCTCGCCGTCGTCGCAGCGATCATCCTGATCGCGGTGCGGGGACGTCTCCACGCCGCGGCCATCATGATCGTGCTGTCCGCGAGCATGGGCCTGCTCGCAGACGGTCACACGCACGCTCTGGGACTTCTCTTCGGACAATCCACTCCTCGCGGATCAGGTCCGACGGTGAAGACTCCGGCATACCCGCCCGGTGCCATGGCGGCTGGACGTTGGTTGCGTTCGCACTCGAGTCCCGACGATATAGTCGCGACGAACGCGCACTGCCTGTGGGGGCAGGCCGATCCCTGCGACAGCCGTCACTTCTGGGTGGCCGCGTTCTCGGAACGGCGGGTGCTGCTCGAGGGGTGGGCCTTCACGGCGACGAACGAGGACCGCTGGCGGCCGGGTCTGTCGGTGCTGCACCTCCCGTTCTGGGACGAGCGGAGCCTGGCGGCGAACGAGGCGGCCTTCACGACTCCTTCCGCGTCGTCGATCCGGCTCCTCCGCGAGCGCTACGGAGTGGGTTGGCTTTTCGTCGACGAGCAGTTCGCCGGGTCGGAAAAGAGAATCGGCGAATTCGCGGATCTACGGTTTCGTTCCGGTGACTATGCCGTCTATCGGGTGCGGGACGACGGGGAACATTGATCCGCCCCATTACCGGCAAAGAAACGATCAGCAGGGTGCGCCGGGCCATTCGCCGGTGCGGAAATCCATAGGCTGATCGCGTCGAGCACGTCGAGACAGCGAGGGAAGACGTGACTGACCAGATCCTGGTGAACGACCTCCGGCGTCATGCGGCTCTGACGGAGCCGGTCGTCCGCGCTCCTGTCCAGCGGGTGCTGAGCAGCGGCTGGTACATCCTGGGCGAGGAGTGCGAAGCCTTCGAGCGGGAATTCGCCGAATACTGCGGCACTGCCTACTGCGTGGGCGTCGCCAGCGGAACGGACGCCATCGAACTCGGTCTTCGCGCGCTCGGCGTCGGCCCGGGCAGCCGCGTGGCGACGGTCGCGAACGCCGGCTGCTACACGACCACCGCACTGATGGCACTCGGCGCGGAACCGGTCTTCGTGGACGTGGACCGCGGTACGCGGCTGATGGACCTCGCCCACCTCAAGCAGATCCTGGAGGAACGAGCCCTCGACGCGGTCGTGATCACGCATCTCTTCGGGCTCCTGCACGACATGGAGGCGGTCCTCGATCTCACGGATCGGGCCGGTCTTCCCGTACTGGAGGACTGCGCGCAGGCCCACGGAGCCCGCCGGGGACGGCCGGCGGGCGGGGTCGTTCGGCGCCGCGGCGAGTTTCAGCTTCTATCCGACGAAGAACCTGGGCGCGCTGGGCGACGGTGGCGCCGTGGTCACCGGCAGCCCGGAGGTGGCCGAGCGGGTGAAGCGCCTGCGGCAGTACGGCTGGGAATCGAGATATCGGGCCGGCGTCAGAGGAGGGCGCAACAGCCGCCTCGACGAGATGCAGGCCGCGATACTGCGGGCCAAGCTTCCTCTGCTCGACGGCTGGAACGAGCGGCGCCGCGAGATCGCGGCTCGCTACTCGCGGGAGATCGCCAACCCGAGGGTGACATGTCCTCCGGTCCACGGAGAGGAATTCACCGGTCACCTGTACGTCGTGACGAGCGATGACAGACAGGCACTCCGGGCTCATCTCGCCGGGGCGTCGATCCTGACGGATGTGCACTACCCGGTCCCGGACCACCGTCAGCCCGTGCTGGCCGAGTTCGGGGAGTGGCCCGGTCTCCCGGTCACCGACGACCTATCGGCCTCGATCCTCACGCTGCCCTGCTACGCCGAGCTCTCCGATGAGGAGGTCACGCGAGTGATCTCCTCCGTCAACACCTGGTGACCCGATGTTCTCAGTGATCGTTCCCGTTTACCGGAACGCGGAATTCGTGCCGCAGTTGATCGCGGAGTTCAGCGGCATAAGTGCGATCGCCGCCGAACGGTACGGAATGCCGGTGGAGGTCGTCTTCGTCGTCGACGCCAGTCCGGACGACAGCTACGAGCTTCTCGAAAGGGCCCTGCCGCAGGCGCCGTTCCGCTCGCAACTGCTCCTGCACGCCCGCAACTTCGGCGCGTTCGCCGCCATCCGCACCGGTCTGCGCGCGGCCCGGGGCGACTATTTCGCAGTGATCAACGCGGACCTGCAGGAGCCGCCGGAGCTTCTGCTCCAGTTTCTGGACAGGCTCGTGCGCGACGACATGGACATCGCGGTGGGAGTCCGGGAGGGGCGCGACGATCCGGGAATGTCGCGCCTGGCGGCGAACCTGTTCTGGGCGTTCTACCGCCGTTTCGTCGTCAAGGAGATCCCATCCGGAGGAGTCGACGTCTTCGGGTGCAACAGGCGGATCAGGGACGAGCTTTTGCGACTGGAGGAGGCGAACAGCTCCCTCGTCGGCCTCGTCTACTGGCTCGGCTTCCGGCGATGCGAGGTGCCGTTCCAGCGGCGGGCACGAGCGCACGGCAAGAGCACCTGGACGCTCGCCAAGAAAGTCACCTACTTCATGGACAGTGTCTTCGCCTTCACGGACCTGCCGATCCGCGTTTTCACGGTCTTGGGAGCGCTCGGAGTCGTCCTCGCGGCCTGCCTCGGCGTCTTCGTCTTCGTCATGCGGCTGACCGGTCAGATCGCCGCGGCGGGCTACACGACCACGATCCTGGTCATCACCTTCTTCGGGGCGCTGAACACTCTGGGACTCGGTCTTCTCGGGTCCTACGCGTGGCGGAGCTATGAGAACACCAAGAAACGGCCGCTGGCTCTGGTGCGCTCGGCTTGCTTCTTCGACGGTGCTTCCGGCCCCGTTTCTCTGTACACCGGCAGGCGTTCATGAAACAGGCCTTCATCCATCCGCAGGCCATCTGTGAAAGCACGGACATCGGAGCCGGCACTCGGATCTGGGCGTTCGCGCACGTGCTCCCGGGGGCACGCCTCGGGGCCGAGTGCAACATCTGCGACGGTGTCTTCGTCGAGAACGACGTCGTTCTCGGAGATCGCGTGACCGTCAAGTGCGGTGTCCAGATATGGGACGGGATAACGATCGAGGACGACGTCTTCATCGGCCCCAACGCGACGTTCACGAACGACCCGTTCCCGCGAAGCAAGGTCTACCCGGAACGTTTCGCCCGCACGGTCGTCCGCTCCGGTGCGTCCATCGGCGCGAACAGCACGATCCTGCCGGGTGTGGAGATCGGCACCGGCGCGATGGTGGGGGCGGGGGCCGTCGTGACGCGTTCGGTTCCTCCGAATTCGGTTGTGGTGGGCAATCCCGCCCGCATCAAGGGCTATGTCACCGACTTCGGGCATCTCGCCACATCCCCTCCCAGCCGTGACACGGGGGGCACGGTGAGGTTCGGAGTCGGGGAAGCGAGCTTGCACGAATTGCACCTCATCAAGGACCTGCGCGGCGATCTCTCGGTCGGCGAGTTCGAGCGGGAGCTGCCGTTCGTGCCCAAGCGCTATTTCCTGGTCTTCAACGTGCCGAGCAGGGAGGTCCGGGGAGAGCACGCGCACCGCCGGTGCGAGCAGTTCCTGATCTGTGTGCGGGGCTCCTGCGGCGTTCTGCTGGACGACGGCCGCAACCGGCGTGAGGTCACCCTGGACAGCCCCAGCCGCGGGGTCTACATGCCGGCCATGATCTGGGGCACGCAGTACAGGTACTCGCCCGACGCCGTGCTCCTCGTGTTCGCCTCCCACTACTACGACCCGGACGACTACATCCGCTCGTACGACGAGTTCCTGGACATCGTCTCCAGGCAGACGGTTCCCTCGTGAGGGATCGGCAGTTCCTCCGTTTCCTGGCGGGTGGCGCCGTCAACAGCGGCGCCACGTACGCGCTGTTCGTCGTCCTCTCCAGGTGGCTGCCGTCGCCGGCGGCCTACACGGTGATGTACGTGGCCGGTATCGCCTTCGCCTATGTCGTCAACGCGGCGTTCGTGTTCCGCGCCCGGGCGTCGATCGGTTCCGTCGTCCGGTTCCCGGGCGTCTACCTCGTCCAATATCTCGTCGGTCTGGCCCTCCTGACGCTCCTGGTCCGGCTGGGAGTCGACGGCCGGGCGGCGATGCCGGTGACGATGTGCGTGACGGTTCCGCTCACCTTCCTGATGAGCCGGCAGGTGTTCAGGAAAAGGGAGGAGTTCGCCTCAGGAGGGGGATCCAAGAATGCGGGCCGCATCCATCAATATCGCGCAAATCCAGACGCGTGGGTCCGGATTCCGGAGCGGAACTCGTCAGACTGACGCCATGACGAGCGTATCCGTCGTGATTCCCTGTTACCGGTCGGCGCAGACGCTGCCGACCTTGGTGGAACGGATTCTCGCCGTTCTGCCCACCGCCACCTCGCTGTTCGAGGTCGTACTCGTCGTCGACGGCTCGCCGGACGACACATGGGAAGTGGCTCAGGAGCTTGTCGAACGGCACGATGTCGTCCGCGCGGTGTTGCTGGCCAGGAACTACGGGCAGCAGAACGCTCTCGTCGCCGGCATACGCAGCGCGCGACACGAGATCGTGGTGACGATGGACGACGATCTCCAGCACTCACCGGAGGAGATCCCCAAGCTCCTGGCGGGACTGGGTCCCGACCTCGACATCGTCTACGGAGTCCCCGTCGCCGGGAAACACGGACCCCTGCGCAACCTCGCCTCCAGATCCCTGAAGGCGGTCCTCGGCGGGCGGTTCGGCGGAGAACACGCCCAGTACATCTCTGCGTTCAGGGCTTTCCGGGCATTTCTGCGGGAGTCGTTGGACAGGGTGGAGGTCCCGCACACCCAGGTCGACATCGCGTTCTCCTGGGCGACCACGAGGATCGGAGCGGTCCCGGTGAACCTGCAGGAAAGAAGGGTCGGGCGATCCAACTACACCCTGCCGATGCTGGTCCGGCATGCGATCGTCGTCCTCGTGGGCTACAGCACCGTTCCGCTCCGTCTGGTGACCTACTTCGGGTTGCTGACCGGAGCTCTTGGGCTCACCCTGCTCGGGGTCTTCCTTTGGATGTACTGGTCCGGGGCCAGCACGGTGGCGGGTTTCACGTCGACGGCGTCGATGATCTCGCTCTTCGCCGCCGCGCAGATGATCGCACTCGGAGTCATCGGAGAATACCTCGGCAGGATCCACACCGAACGGATGGGGCGGCCCATGTACATCGTCCGGCAGCGGTGTGAGCACGGCGCCGCACGTCTGACGGCGGCGGAGGCCGCCGCGGCGCCGGTCGCCCGGCCGGCGGCCGACGACCGCGGCGTCCGACCCCAGGAGAGCCTTGCACAGGCGGCATGGCATTCGAGCGGGCCGAGAGTGTGAGACGCATGAAACGCATCGCCATCGTCCAGTCCAACTACATCCCCTGGAAGGGATACTTCGACCTGATCGCTCACGTCGACGAGTTCGTCCTGCTCGATGACGTGCAGTACACCGGCAGGGACTGGCGTAACCGCAACCGGATCAAGACGGCGCGGGGGCTCGACTGGCTGTCGATTCCGGTCACGGGCGGACCCCGGAGCCGGCTGATCAACGAGGTCACGACGAGCGATCCGCAATGGCGCACCGCGCATTGGCGGATCCTCGCGCAGACGTACCGGAAGGCCGCCTTCTTCGACGAGGCCGCGCCCGTCGTGGAGGAGCTCTACCGGCGCTGTGAAAGCGACCGGCTGTCCGAGATCAACAGGCACTTCCTCGAAGGGCTCTGCCCGCTGCTCGGCATCCGGGCCAACCTCAGCCGGGCGGAGAGTTACGGCGCGACCGGTTCGAAGACCGAGCGTCTCGTCGACCTGTGCCGGAAGGCCGGTGCCGGCCACTACGTGACGGGCCCGGCCGCCCGGGCCTATCTGGATGAGAGCCTCTTCCGCCAGGAGGGCATCGAGGTCGAGTGGTTCGACTACTCGGGCTATCCCGAGTACCCGCAGCTCCACCCGCCGTTCGACCACCGGGTGACCGTGCTCGATCTCATCTTCAGCACGGGGGCCGCGGCCGGTGGCTACCTGAAGCGCGGCGCGCCCGGGCGACGGAGGTGAGCGGCATGGACAGCGGAACGCTGCTCAAACCGAACAACCGGAGCGTCCGGGCGCCGCATGCCCTTCCGTGGGCGCCGCTCCGGGCTCTGCTCGGCCAGCGGATCACCTATCTGCTGGCGGGCGCCCTGACGGCGGGCGTCTACTACGCCCTGCTCGGCCTCGGTCTGCTCGTCGCCATGGACACGGTGCCCTACCTTGTCCTTGTCGTGGTCAGCCACTTCATCACGACGTTGATCCTTTATCCGGTTTACCGCCTGGTGGTTTTCAAGGTTTCCGGGCAGGGATGGCTGTCCGGCTTCCTGCGTTTCTACGCTGTCGGTCTGACGTTTCTCGGCTCCTCCGTCGTCGGCCTCCCCATCCTGGTGGAGATCGCTGGGATTCCGCTCATGGTGGCGCAGGCGCTGATAATCCTGCTGAGTCCGCCGCTGAGTTACGCGATAAATCGGACCTGGGCATTCCGGGCGCGCAACATCGTCTAACACGGGCAAGATGTGCGACGCGGTTCCGCAAAAGCCACCGCCGTCAGAACGGGGCCGATTCGGGCGCGGGCTAGTGTCGAGCCGTTATCTGGCCGACCCGGCCACGCCTTCTAGTCAAAGGGCGCAACCATGGAAGGACTCGAGGAGCGGTGAAGGCACTCGTTCTGGCAGGCGGCAACGGGACGAGACTGCGCCCGCTGACCCACACCTCGGCGAAACAACTGGTTCCTGTTGCGAACAAACCGGTGCTCTTCTACGGGCTGGAGGCCATCAGGGCAGCCGGCATCACCACGGTGGGAATCATCGTCGGCGATACCGGACGGGAGGTCCGGGAGGCGGTCGGCGACGGTTCCGCGTTCGGGCTCGACGTCACCTACATCCGTCAGGAGGCGCCGCTCGGCCTCGCGCACTGCGTCCTCATCGCGCGGGACTTCCTGGTCGACGATCCGTTCGTGATGTACCTGGGCGACAACTTCCTCGTCGAAGGAATCACCGGCCTGGTCGACGCCTTCCACGCGGCGGACTGCGACGCGCGCATCCTGCTCACCAAGGTGGCCGAGCCCCAGTACTACGGCGTGGCGGAACTCGGGCCGGACGGGGAGATCCTCGCGCTGCAGGAGAAGCCGGAACATCCGCGCAGCGATCTCGCCATCGTGGGGGTCTACACGTTCTCGCCGGCGATACATGAGGCGGTACGCGCGATCAGGCCGTCCGCCCGGGGTGAGCTGGAGATCACCGACGCCATCACCTGGCTCATCGACACCGGCCACCGTGTCCAGTCGCACTTCGTCACGGGCTATTGGAAGGACACCGGCCGGCTTGAGGACATGCTGGAGTGCAACCGCATCGTCCTCGAGGCGGTCGAGCCCGACCTCGGCGGCACGGTGGACGGGCTCTCGGAGATAACCGGGCGGGTCATCGTCGCCCCCGGCGCGGTCGTGGAGAGTTCGGTCATCCGGGGACCCGCTGTGATCGGCGCGGACGCCAAGATCTGCCGCTCCTACGTCGGCCCCTACACGTCCATCGGCGAGGGCTGCGTGCTCGAGGACGCGGAAGTGGACTACAGCATCGTGCTCGGCGACTCGTCGATCCGCGGCGTCTCCGGACTCACGCACTCGCTCATCGGCCGCAACGTCGAGGTGACCCGGGCGACCGGTGTGCCCAACACTTATCAGCTCATGGTCGGAGACCACAGCAAGGTTCAGGTGCGCGCATGAAGCTTCTGGTTCCCGGCGGCGCGGGCTTCATCGGTTCCCACTACGTGAGGTCCTTGCTGTCCGGAGCGTATCCGGGCTTCGAGGACGCGCACGTGACGGTGCTGGACAAGCTCACGTACGCGGGCAACCCGGCCAACCTCGCCCCGGTCGAGGGTGACTCAAGGTTCACCTTCGTCCGCGGTGACATCGCCGACGCCGGGCTGCTCCGAGACGTGGTCCCCGGGCACGACGTGATCGTGAACTTCGCGGCGGAGACGCATGTCGACCGCTCGATCACGAGCGCCGGGGATTTCGTGACGACCAACGTCCAGGGCACCCAGCGGCTCCTGCAGGCGGCGCTGGACGCAGACGTCCGCACGGTCGTCCAGGTCTCGACGGACGAGGTCTACGGGTCGATCGAGGCGGGGGCGTGGACCGAAACGGAGCCGCTGCTGCCCAACTCGCCCTATTCGGCCGCCAAGGCGGGCGCCGACCTGTTCTGCCGGGCATACCACCGCACCTACGGTCTCGACGTACGGGTCACCCGGTGCACCAACAACTATGGCCCCTACCAGCACCCCGAGAAGGTCATCCCGCTGTTCGTCACCAACCTGATCGACGGGAAGGCCGTCCCGCTGTACGGCGACGGCCGCAACGTGCGGGAGTGGCTGCACGTGGACGACCACTGCCGGGCCATCCAGCTCGTCGTGGAGAAGGGCTCGGCCGGGGAGATCTACAACGTCGGGGGAGGGACCGAGCTCACCAATCTCGAACTCACCGAGCGGCTCCTCGCGGCGTTCGGCGTGGGATGGGAGATGGTCCGGCACGTTCCCGACCGGCTCGGTCACGACCTGCGCTATTCGGTCGACTCCAGCAAGATCCGATCGATCGGCTACGAGCCCAAGATCGACTTCGACGAGGGACTCGCCCGGCTCGTCCGGTGGTACCGCGACAACCAGGATTGGTGGCGCGGCCTCGTGACCGCCGATTCCTGACCGCGCCACTGGCGGAGCGCCCGGCGGCACTGCGGTGCGCCCGGCCGGCGGCCGATCACCGGTACACGCCCGTCGTCCCGGCGCGGGGTCCGCCCCGCGCCGGACGTGCGACGCCTCAGACCGTGTTCGCGGAAGGCCGCCGGCGGTACAGGCGCAGGTGGTCCTGAACCGTCTCGTGTTCGAAACCGAGCCCCCACTCGCGGCTCCACTGCGGGGGTTGTTGTACACCACCGTCAGCGGACGGGGAGCGCGATCAAGGCTCGCCACCACCTGCTTGCCGACCTCCCGCAGGGTGGCGGGATCGAACAGGTACACGACGGTCGCGTCGCCGGGGACCTCATACATTCTCGTGTCCGCATGCTCGATCCGGACGTCCTGGCAGCGGAACTTCGGCCGGGCGGCCAGGTTCGCCAGGGCGCGCCGGTGGATCTCGGCCTGGCATACGATCCCGATCATCCGGCGCACCCGCGTGTGCCGAGCGCCACGTGCCGTGCGGGACCCGCCAGGCGGATGCCGCCCCCTGTCTCGGCTTGCCGTGGATGGTTACGCTCCGTCCGCCTGATCCAGGGGCTCCACACGCAGCGGCAAGGTGGCCCCGCTGACGCACCTGCCGGTCGCGACATCCCATCTCCAGTGGTGGCGCGGGCATTCGATAACCCCGTCGTGGATGGCGGCGTACGCGAGGTCCTCACCGGCGTGGGGGCAGAACCGCTGCATCCGCAGGCCGTCGCGCTCGATGGTCTCGGTGTTGTGCCGCTCTCTGAGCATCTGGAGGGTCTGCACCGGCTGGTTGCCGTACCGTAGCAGGCTCATGAACGTGAGATCGAAGACGTCCGGTTCCCGGTGCAGGCCCACGCGCATGGACAGCAGGGCCTCCTCCCAGCCGACCCGTTCCTCGATGATCGCCCTCATGGTCCTCGGGCACAGCAGCAGGGTGTATTCGGGGTCGTACGGCTCTTCGCCCTCGATGACGAACCGCTCGGCCAGACGGCCCAGCCGGACGTCCCACATGCGGCCGTCGGCCACCAGGCGGATGTCCTTCGAAAAGTCGCCGAGAAAGCGCTTGTTGTACCGCTGGAGCTTGCCGAAGTAGGCCTCTATCTCCTCGGCGGTCACCGGATCGGCGGGCTCGTCGTAGAACGCGCTCCACTCGTCGTGACGCCGTTCCCGGTAGGCGGCGAGGTCCTCGGAGGTCCGCGCCCCGGGGAAACGCTCCACCCGCCGCCGGTCCCCGAGCCGCAGCGCGTCGCCGGGGTACAGCCGCAGAACCTCGACGTCGGGGCAGGCCTCACTGAACTCTTCGGCGACGTCCTCCCAATGCGGGAAGATCGTCGCATCGCGGTCGTTGTAGGCCTCCAGCACAGGATCGAGGAAACAGGCGGGGCCGGCGGAGGGCAGGTAGGCGGACGCCTCCGTGATCCGCAGCTTGCGATAGAGGGTGTCGAGATGGTCTGCCCGTACGATGTCCACCTTCTTGCTCATCACGTCCGGCGGATAGTCGTAGCAGTTGGGGTACCACATGGCCCCTGAGTACTGCGCACTCAGCAGGTCGACGCCCTGGGGCAGTTCCGACATCGGTGTGTTGCAGTCGTTGAGATCGAGGAACCGGAAATCGCCGAGGTCGAGCAGCAGCCCGCTGTCTTCCTTGTGGCTCGTGTCCAGGTACATGGTCGCGGTGAAGCCCGGGGCGAGCTCATAGGTCTCCTTGTGGCCGAGGGCCACGACGTTGTCGTACCCCAGGGCGGAGAAGCGCTTCACCATGATCTTCGACCGATACCGGGGGACGATCACCGTGATCGATCTGTCGAGTGTGCGGAGGACGCGCTCGTCGAAGTGGTCCTCGTGGGCGTGCGAGACGTAGAGGAAATCGAAATGCCCGTTACGGACGGTGTCCAGCAGATACCGGTTATCTGGATAAGGGAACCATGAGTACAGGAATGCCGGGTAGAACCACGGGTCGATGAGCAGGCGCACCCCATGGTGTTCGGCGACGAACCCCGCGTGCCCGAGATAGCGCAATGTGGACTCGTGTCCGGCGCGTCGCAGATTCAAGAAAAGGTCCTTCCGGAGAAGACGAGTCGTGCCATTCAGCTGAAATCGCAGCATGTCATCGGCTCGTGTGGATGGTGCTGGCCGAGGCCGGGGTGTGGTGTTCAGCCCTCTGAGAAGGGCTGTTTCCGGTGTCGGCCAGGATGGGCGATGGACCTGTCACGGTCCCGGGGGCGGGCAGCCGGCCTCCGCCGTGACGAGCCCGCCCGCCTCCGCGTGCGTGCGGTGCCAGAGCTCGAACTGGAGCAGCGTCCACAGGTGCGTGCTGTGGTCTTCGCCCGCAGCGTGCCGGCGCAGAAGGCTCCGCACGGTCTCCGGACGGAACAGGCCCCGGCCCCGCGCGGTGTCATCGGTGAGCATGTCGTGGGAGAGGTCCCGCAGTTCTCGGCGGAGCCAGGCGGCGAGCGGAACGCCGAATCCCCGCTTCGGGCAGTTCAGCAGCTCAGGCGGCAGCCACGGGGCGACCGCGCGCTTGAGCAGCAGCTTCGTCCGGCCGCCACGGATGTGCAGGCCGAGAGGAAGGGCCGCCGCCCATTCCATCAGACGATGGTCCAGAAACGGAGATCGGGCCTCCAGCGAGTTGGCCATCGAGGTGATGTCCACCTTCACGAGCAGGTCGCCGGGCAGGTAGCTCTGGACGTCCACGTCGAGGACGCGCCCGAGGTCGGTGCCCGCCGGGGAGTCACGGTAGATCGCCTCGAGCAGCAGGTGACTGTCCGTCTCCGCCAGCCGGTCACGCAGCGCGTCGCCGTAGAGCTCGGCCTTCTGCTTCGGCGTGAAGCAGGACATGAGGCCGGCGTAGCGGCGGGAGGGGCGCTCCGCGGCGAAGCGCATCAACCGGCCGAGCCGCCGAAGGCGCGACCGTGAGTGGCTCCTCCGGGTGATGAGGTCGCCGACCCGCGAGGACACCGCGGCGAGCGGGCCGGGCAGGGCCGGGATTCTCCGGGCCTGGTTCATCAGGGCGTACCGCTGGTAGCCGCCGAAGGATTCGTCGCCTCCGTCTCCGTTGAGCGCGACGGTGACGTGCCTTCGGCTCAGCTGCGCGACGTAGAAGGTGGGAATCGCGGAGGAGTCGGCGAAGGGCTCGTCGAAGTGCCATGCCAGGCGCGGCAGGATGTCGAGGAGGTCGGCGGACACCACCAGCTCGTGGTGGTCCGTGCCGTAGCGGTCGGCGACCAGGCGGGCCATGTCCCGCTCGTCGTACCTGCTGTCATCGAAGCCGATGCAGAAGGTCTTCACGCGCCCGGAGCTCTGCATCGCCATGGCCGCTACGACGGCGGAGGAGTCGACGCCGCCGGAGAGGAACGCGCCGATGGGGCGCTCGCTGACCAGGCGGATCCTGGTCGCCTCCAGCAGGAGCTCCCGGAGCTGTTCCTCGGCCTCCCGCTCGTCCACCGGCCCGCCTCCGGTCCGGTCGAGGCTCCAGTAGCGGCTGACGGTGACCCTGCCCCGCTCCCAGACGAGGAGGTGACCTGGCGGGAGCTTCTGCACCCCCGCGTAGATCGACCAGGGGGCGGGGACGTACTGGTAGGTCAGGTAGTGGTGCAGGGCGACGGGGTCGATGCCGCGGGCCATCCGGGGATCCTGGGCGAGGGATTTGAGCTCGGAGGCGAAGTGGATGGAGGTCCCGTCGGCCCGCCAGTACAGGGGCTTCTTGCCGACACGGTCTCTGGCGAGGAGCAGCCGCTGGCGGGCGCGGTCCCAGATGGCGAAGGCGAACATGCCGCGGAGGCGGTGGACGAGGTCGGCGCCGTGTTCCTCGTAGAGGTGGACGAGGGTCTCCGAGTCGCCCTGGCCGCGGAGCCGATGTCCTCTGGCGACGAGGTCGCGGCGGAGTTCCGGATAGTTGTAGATCTCGCCGTTGAAGACGGCGACGACGGTGCCGTCCTCGTTGCGGACGGGTTGGTCCCCGGTGGCGACGTCGATGATGGCCAGGCGGCGCATGCCGAGTGAGGCGTGCGGGTCGTCGTGGTAGCCGGCGCCGTCGGGACCGCGGTGGACGATCACCTCGCACATACGGCGGACCAGGTCGGGGTCCGGGGTCAGGGTGGACGCCATTCCGGCTATCCCGCACATCGATCCTCCAGGTGCTGTTCAGGCACGCGATCGGACGCCGGGTGGTCCTCCGCGAGGATGCTCGCCGGCCCCGGCGCGGCGACGTCAGAAGCTCGGCGCCGCATCGCCCCCACCGCTGTCAGTCTGGGCGGCGTGACGATCGTCGACGGGACGTGACGTTCGTGTGCGGCGGTGTCCATGCCGGGGTTTTACGCGCGCATGCATACACGGCCCGCTCACGCCGGTGTCCAGGGCGGGTCCAGCCACCTCGGGGCGACACGCCCGAGGTTCAAGCCAGCAACCTGCTGTCGAAACCGGCGCCGAGGAGCGCCTCGTAGGCGGCGCGCACGACCTCCGGTACTTCTTGCGGGATGGAGAACCCGCGCCCGGGATACTCGATGAGGCGCTGCAAGTCGCCCACGAGCATGTCGACCACGAGCTTCTCGTCGCCGATGGCCTTGACGTACTCGTCGAGCGCCAGCGGTTGGGAGGCGCACACGATCTCGACCTCGGGCCACAACTTGCGGGCGGTGGCGAACGAGCGCCGCTCCATGTACGGCTTGGCGATCAACAGCACCGACCGCGGACGAATCCCGGCGGCGGCCAGGACCTGACGCGACAGGGTGATGTTCTCTCCGGTGTTGGCTGCATTCGGCTCCAGCAGGATCACCTCGTCCGGGACGCCGAGTCGCAGAGCGTGCTCGCGATAGTGCACGGCCTCTCCGCGAGGGAACCAGGCGAGTGTGGCCGGGCTGTTGCCCCCGGTGAAGACCAGGCGGGGGAACAGCCCTTCGTGATACAGCTGGGCGGCGTGCCCGGCCACGCCGAGGTCGTGGCTGCCCAGGCCGATGGC
Source organism: Microbispora sp. GKU 823 (assembly GCF_002027145.1). Taxonomy (NCBI): domain Bacteria; kingdom Bacillati; phylum Actinomycetota; class Actinomycetes; order Streptosporangiales; family Streptosporangiaceae; genus Microbispora; species Microbispora sp. GKU 823. Next base: position 84,078 of record NZ_MWJN01000022.1, read on the forward strand.
CACGTCACAGGGCCGCAGCGTGTGGCCCATCCGGTGGTAGTCCCAGAGCAGCTTCGCCTGCCGCCGGTGCTCCTCGGTGATGGCCTGCCGGTCGCTTGTCACGTTGGCTTCCTCGTCGCCGTCGTGGAGTGGGCTTCCTCAACGCAGGCCGGATGTCCTCGATACCGCACGGCATACTCAGGGTGTCGAGATCTCGCGGGTCGCCAGGGGGGCGCAGCGGGCGTTCACGCACTCTCCTGTGGCGAGGTCGAAGGTGAAGAAGTGGCCGAGGCACTGGACCTTGCCGTCCTCGATGACGGCGCCCTCGGACAGATCCTCGCCCGCGTGCGGGCAGTACCTGCCGATCTCGAACGTCCGGTCGCCATCGGTGACGACGATACGATCGCCCTCGTCCCTGCCGGTCTCGTATTCCTCGATCGCCTGCAGGGCCGGTGCGTTGGCGTGCTTAAGCAGCCCGACCAGGTAGCCGTTGAACACGTCGGGGTCGCGGTGCAGGCGGATCCGCAGGGACAGCAGCAGGTCCTCCCACGCGAGCTCGCCGGCCAAGATGGGTTCGACCCATCGTCCCTGCACGCTGATCGTGTAGCCGGGCCGCTCGGCGGTCGCGGGACCGATGGCCAGGCCGTCGGCGTTCATGCGGACATCCCAGACGCCGCCGTTCGGCCCCGTGATCTCGAAGCGGACCGTCATGTCGATGTGCTTGAGGAAGTATGTGCTGAGCGTGCCCAGCCGGAGGAAGTGGTTGACGAAGCGCTCGGGGAAGTCGGGGCCCGGTTCGGGATAGTCGACCCGGAGCTTGTCGAGGATCTCCGCGCGGTCCTCCGCGTAGCGCTGGATGTACTCCTCGACGCCCTCGGTGAAGCTGAACTCCGCCGACACGGGGTCCCGCGTCACCTCGAAGGTCTCCAGGTCGAGCCGGTCGCCTGGCTTCAATGTCTCAAATGCCTGCCTGGGCAGGTGCTCGCTCAGCCAGCTCCTGGCGGCCTCCGGGTGGACGAAGGCTCCGTTGTGGGTGTCCAGCACCCAGTTCAGGTCGCGCAACTCCGGATCGAGGAAGCAGGGCGGGCCGGCGAAGGGGATGGCCAGCTCCGGCCTGGTGGCACGGATCAGGCGCTGGACGGAGACCAGCTTGGCGACCCGCTTCTCCATGGCGATGCGCCGCTCCTCCTCCTCGTCGTAGGAGTAACGCATCGGGTGCCAGGTCGCCGAGGAGGCCTGGACGGCCATGACGTCGAGCCGGCCGCCCGCCATGTGCTTGGCGCGGCGGGTCTGCGACGCGATCAGTTTCGCGTCGTTGCAATTGAGCACCGACCTGCCCTCGGCCACAATGAGGAACGCCGAATCGTGGTACAGCGGAGACGGCTGGGGAATCGTGGTGATCCACGATTCCCCGTCGTTCAGGGTGAACCGCTCCCATGGTGCGATTTGCACGATATTCGTGACGCCGGTTTCCCGGATCCGATCAATGAGGGTGTCCGACGGATAGGTGGGGATCAGCACCGTGGTCTCGTCGCTGAGCTGCTCGAGGAACCAGGTGTCCATATGGTCGAGATGCTCATGTGAAATCGCCACATAAGTCGCGGAGGTCAGGCTTTTGACATCCAGGTGGTCATTTCGCGGGAACTGGAACCAGGATCCCATGTACCCGCCGTACGGGCTCATCCAAGGGTCGAACACCAAGGTGAACGCGGAGGTCTCGACGGCGAGCCCGGCGTGGCCGATGGAGGTGAGTGCTGCCATGTGCCTCGATCTTCCTTACCCGGGCATTCCGCGCATCGACGAAAGGGCGCATGCCCGCTGGGTCATCGGATGGTTACTTCCTGGCGTCGAAGTAAATCACATGGGTCGGGCGGTGATGAGGATGTCCCGTAAGCGCACACTAAGGCCCGAGTAAATATTCATAAAGGCTGGGCGGGCCATAGCACCGCATTAACGACCCGCACTCGCAATCAGTTTCACAGCGATGCGGAACACCTTCATCGACGCTCGCGGATCGCCGGCGCGAGCGGGACGAGGCTGAGCCCGGCCCGTTCACCGATCCGGGGGTACCGCCGAGATCGCTTCGGTGATCCAGATCGGGCCGTCCGCACACTCCACCCGCAGGCCTTCCGCCGGTTCGATCCTCGTGCGGAGCACCGTCATCCATTTGCCGCGCACCTTGCCGAAGGGGCCGCGAAGCCCGAAGAGATTGAACCGGAACGCGCGAACCTGATTATGTATCTCTCGGGCGCTGCGGGCCCAGTCGATGAACATGAAATCCGGTTCCATCCAGCCGGCGTAGGTCGCATCGACGTCGCTCTGGGGTTCACCGGGGGCACCGGCGGCTGCGTTCTCGAGAGCGACATCGAGCAGATCCTCGACCAGCAGATCGACCTCCTTCCACAGGACGGCGGGCACCGGATCTTCTGCTATCCGGATGCCGCCTTTCTGCGCGATGATGTTTCCGGTGTCGAAGTCATCCGTCATCCAGTGAATCGTCACCCCGATCTCCGGGTCCCCGTTGCGGACCGCCCATTGAACGGGCAGCGGCCCTCTGTACTTGGGCAGGAGAGACGGGTGGATGTTCATGACACCGATTCGCGCTGCTCGTAGCACCTCTCTGGAGAGCTTCCAGGGGAATCCATAGACCACGATGAGGTCGGGATGATATCCGGCCAACGCCTGAGCCAGTCCGTCGACATTCCCGGGCAACAATAGATTCGAGCCGGGTGGCAGCGCCTCGCTGATGGCCGCGATGGTCTCCGCGGAGGTCTTGCTGGTGGGCCTTCCCTGGCGGAGGCTGCGAGCATGAACGAGGGCGACCGGTGTGTGGCCGGCCCTCACGCACGCCTCGTGCAGGAGTGTGAGACGACCGGCAGTATGAAATATCAGGGCTATACGCATCGAGTCGGTCATTCTCGGCTCGCTCCTTAGTCTGGTGCATACAGCGGTGTCTTGTCGCCGAGCCGAAGAGGAGGCCGGTGCTTGGGAACTTAGGCGATCACGCTAGCAGGTGCGGCACCGTGATCATCCGCAGCGCAAGAGGGGGTCTGCAAAATATTTCCGACGAGTGCGGAATAATTCCATGAACCGGTCAATGAACTGAAGTCGGCGCCGAGCCCCCGGTGCGCGGCATGGTGCCGATATGGATACGTCTCTCGATCCGCGCCGATAGACCGGCCGCCCGTGTCGCCCCATATTAGGGATATGATTAAAGCTCATCAATATAACGCAAAGTCCGCCGTGTAGCCCGAGTGCCGGACGGGCGTTGGTCAGACTGATGTCATGACCGATATTTCCGTCGTGATCCCCTGTTACCGGTCCGCGCAGACATTGCCCACATTGGTTGAGCGCCTTCTCGCCGTCCTGTCCACCGCCGCCTCCCAGTCCGAGGTCGTACTCGTCGTCGACGGCTCTGTGGACGATACGTGGGAAGTCGCTCAGGAACTCGTCGAGAGGCGCGATGCCGTCCGCGCCGTGCTGCTGGCCCGGAATTACGGGCAGCACAACGCTCCTGTGGCCGGCATTCGCTGTGCGAGTTACGGCATAGTGACAATGGGTGACGATCTTATCGCGTTCTCGTGGGCCACCACGAAGATCGGGACGGTCCGGGTGGGAATGCAGGCCTGTTCGCCGCGGCCCAGATGATCGCACTTCGGATCATCGGAGAATACCTCGGCAGAATTCATACAGAGCGCATGGGGCGTCCTATGTACAACGATTCGGCCCAGTATGCCGAGGAGCCTGGCGAAGGGGCCGGGCGACGGCTGGGGAACCGAAATCCTTCAGGTGCTGATGAAACTCGCGGCCGCCGGGACGCGTCACCGCGGTTCACCCGAGCCGGTGCCAGGAGCATGTGATGGTCACCGGATGCGTGAGAACAGGGAGGCGACGAATCACCCTCTGTCCAGGGATCGCAATCCCGGGCCAAGAAGACGGTAACAGGCCCTGGCCGTGACGGCGCCTCCCACGCCGTCGGTGATGCGATGGCGGGTGGAGATCCGAAGGCGACGACTCGCAGCGCAACGCGTACATCCCGCGGCGTGACTGCGCCCGAGATGGCCGCGGCCGAAATGATCGAATTCTTAGAACGACGGGGGCCTGGAATGAAGAAGAAACTGGTCGTCATCGGCCAGGGATACGTGGGCTTGCCGCTCGCGATGCGTGCGGTCGAGGCGGGGTATCGCGTGGTGGGCGTCGAGGTGGACGAGTGGCGGGTCAAACGCCTCAACGCCGCCCAGTCGTACGTCGAGGACATCGGCGACGACGTGCTCGCGGCGGCGCACGCGACGGGCCGCTACCGGGCCAGCGCGGACTACGCCGACGCCGAGGGCTTCGACGTCTGCGTGATCACCGTGCCGACGCCGCTGACCGACGGCGTGCCCGACCTCAGCCACATCGCGTCGGCCGGCCGTTCGCTCGCCCCACGCCTGCGGCCGGGCGCGACCGTGGTGCTGGAGTCGACCACCTATCCGGGGACGACGGAGGAGTACCTGCGCCCGATCCTGGAGGAGGGATCGGGGCTGCGCGCCCCCGGCGACTTCCACCTCGGCTACAGCCCCGAGCGGATCGACCCCGGCAACGCGCGGTGGCGCCTGGAGAACACGCCGAAGGTCGTCTCCGGTCTCGACGACGCCGCCCTCGCGCGGGTCCGCGCCTTCTACGAGGCCGTCGTCGAACATGTCGTCCCCGTGTCCTCGCCGCAGGTGGCCGAGTTGTGCAAGCTCCTGGAGAACACCTTCAGGCACGTCAACATCGCCCTGGTCAACGAGCTGTCGGTCTTCGCCAGGCAGCTCGGCATCGACGTGTGGGAGGCCATCGACGCCGCCTCGACCAAGCCGTTCGGCTACATGCGCTTCACCCCGGGGCCCGGCGTCGGCGGCCACTGCCTGCCGATCGACCCGTCGTACCTGTCCTGGAAGGTCAAGCGCAGCCTGGGGCACAACTTCCGGTTCGTGGAGCTGGCCAACGACGTCAACGACCACATGCCCGCGCACGTCGTCGACCGGCTGGTGCTGGCGCTGAACGACCGGCGCAAGGCCCTGAACGGCAGCCGGGTGCTCCTGCTCGGTCTGTCGTACAAGAAGAACACCGGCGACTGCCGCGAGTCCCCGGCGCTGGAGGTGGCCAAGCACCTGCGCAAGCTGGGCGCGGACGTGCGTGCGGCCGACCCGCACGTCGACCTCGCCCTCGTGCCCGAGGGGGTGGCGATCGCCGACGCCTCGCCGCGGGAGATCGCGGCGGCCGACGCCGTCGTGGTCCTCACCGACCACGACTGCTTCGACTACGCCCTGGTCCAGCGCGAGAGCGCCTTCGTCTTCGACACCCGCAACCGCTGCCGGGGGCCGAACGTCGAGCGGCTCTGACGGCCGGGCTCGTCGAAGGGCCGCTAACCGCCGCCGGTGTGCGGCGGCAGGTGCACGGTCATGAGCAGCTCGCAGGGCTCGGCGCCGCCGCCCCGGTAGGTGTGGGGGACGCCGCCGTCGAACGTGGCGGTGGCCCCGGCGGGGACCTGGTGTTCCGCGCCGTCGAGGACGAGGGTCAGGCGGCCGTGGATGACGCTGACGGTCTCCACCACCCCGTCCGGGTGGGGATGGCTGGGATACGCCTCGCCGGGGTGCAGGCGCCAGCGCCACACCTCCACCGGCGCCGGGCCGCTGGTGGTGAGCATGAGGCGGGCCTCGCCGCCGTGCTCGCCGGTCCACAGCGGCTCGGTGTCGGCGGCCTCCACGATCTGGATGTCGCGATGCCGCGGCCCTCGGTGAGGGCCGACACCGACATGCCCAGGGCGTCGGCGAGGCGCACCAGCGTGGCCAGGTTGGGGTTGCCCTGCGCGTTCTCCAGGCTGACCAGCGCTCCCTTGCTCACCTGCGCCCGGGCGCTGAGCTGCTCCACGGACAGGCCCGCTCGCAGCCGGGCCGCCTTCACGTTGGACGCCACCGCCCGCAGCGCCGCCGCCGTCTGCCCCACCGCTTGCCATCCCTCCTGTCGGTCACTCTATTGTACCTTACGGTCGTTCCACTGAAAGGTATGCGTTGTGACCGCTCTTCTGCTGGCCCTGGCCAGCTCTCTCGCGTACGGCTGCGCCGACTTCCTCGGCGGGCTCAGCGCCCGCGGCGCGCACGTCCTGCGCACCGTCGTCATCGCGGCTCCCGCCAGTCTCGCCGTCGAGCTCGCCTTGTGGCCCTTCCTCGGCGCGCACTGGAGCCCGGCCGCGCTGGCCTGGGGCGCCGCGTCCGGAGCCGCTTCGGCCGCGGCCTTCGCGCTGCTCTACCGCACCCTGGCGATCGGTCCGATGAGCGTGCTTTCCCCCATCACCGCGCTGGTCTCCGCCGTCCTGCCGGTCGGCCTCGGCCTGGCCCAGGGCGAACACCTCACCACCTACGCCCTGCTCGGCCTCCCGCTCGCGCTGATCGCCGTCGTCCTGGTCAGCGCGGGCCCCGGCTCGGGCGCCTCCCGGCCCAGCCGCACGGCCCTGCTGCTGGCCCTGGGCGCGGGCGCCGCCATCGCCGCCCAGCTCATCTGCCTCCACCAGGCCCCGCCGACAGCGGCCTCGCCCCGATCATCGCCGGCCGCGCCGTCTCCTCCGCCCTCGTCCTGACCGCGGCCGCCCTGCTCCGCGAGCGTCTCGGCGACCGGCGCCCCGCGCCCGCCCTGTGCGCCGCCGCGGGCATGCTGGACTCCCTGGCCAACCTCGCCTTCCTCCTGGCCGCCCGCAGCGGAGACCTCGCCGTCGTCGCCGTCATCACCGCGCTCTATCCGGCCGGCACCGTCCTGCTGGCCCGCGTCGTCCTGGCCGAACGCATCCACCGCAGCCAGCTCACCGGGCTCGGCGCCGCCGCCGTCGCCGTCAGCCTCCTCGCGCTCAACTGATCGCCGGCTGCCGTCAGCGGGTCAGGTCGTGCGGGCCCACGGCCGGACCGTGCTCCAACGGCAGGTCACCGATGAGCGCGACTCCCTCGTACGGACCCTCGGGCAGCGCGAGACGCGGCGGCCTGGGCTCGCTCCGCCCGGACCCGCGCCCGCCCAGGCGGCGCGCGACGTCGTCGCGCAACTGCGGCAGGTACGCGTAGAGACGGTCGCCCGGGCAGGCGGTCCGGTTGAGGTCGCGGTGGCCGACGATGGCCTCGTGCGGGTCGAGCGCGTAGGCGTCGCACAGCCAGGCCAGCAGGGCGGTCAGCGCGGACAACTGGCGGGCCGGGGGCAGGCAGGAGGTGTAGGTCCCCTCGGTCTCGATGCCCAGCGTGTGGTCGTTGTGGTCGGCCGCCTGCGCGCCCATCACGTGCTTGCCCGCCTCCACGGCCGGCAGTGAGCGGTTGCGGCCCTCCATGACGTATCCGCCCCGGCTGACGGTGAACTGCTCGCCGATGTCCTCCCAGCCGTTGTGCTTCATGTGGTAGCGCTGGATCGTCCGGGACAGCCGGAAGGCCGCGTCGAGGTCGGTCGCGCCCGTGTTCGCCGTCGCCGTGTGGTGGACGACGAGCCGGTCGGGCGCCCGGTCGAGCACCTCGGCCTTGCTCCTGGGCGGATCGGCCTTCCAGTCCGACCGGGTGTACACGCGTGGCCGCCGCGGGCGGTTCCCGGCCCAGACGGGCGTGGCCGACGCGACGAGCCCGCCCTGCGCGGTCAGGATCGCCGCGGGCAGGCACGCCGACCAGAGGAGCCCCGTCGAAAGAAACGCGCGGCGTGAGACCGCTGGCATCCGTCCTCCCCGAGTGCGCGCGGGCCCTCGGGGGCCCTCGTCCGGCGGGAGGCGGCATCGATATCCCCTTTCCCCGCCGCGGATATTCCTGCGCGCGGAAAACCGGTCACATGTCAACCGAAATGTCCGTGCCATGCCGCAGGGGAAAACGCCGCAGTCCGGTCATGGAATGGCGCTACCGCGATCGCGGGAATTTCCCGAAATACCCGCGTACGGGCCGTGGCGGGGGTGCTGACCTTGCGTGACGACGGCCGGTCCGGGCGCCGTTCGCCCGGCGTCACGCGGACGAAACGAGGGCCGCGCGAGAGGCGGGCCCGTGTTAACCCGATGTTGCCTCCGTTATGCGTGTGGATTGCATGTTTCGCGGGTGCGGCACATGTAACGGCCGCACGGTCACGCTTGGTCAAAGTGCGTAACGCGCTCTTCCTACCTTCGTTTCCGGCCCCAGCCGACAGACGATGCGGGAGGAACGATGACGGCGACGCAGGCGGCGCGCACGGCCCCGGAAGTACCCCGGAAGGGCCGCTGGATCGGTGACTGGCGACCGGACGATCCGGTCTTCTGGGAGAGCACCGGCAAGAAGGTGGCCCGGCGGAACCTGGCGTTCTCGATCCTGGCCGAGCATCTGGGCTTCACGCTGTGGACCGTCTGGAGCATCGTCTCGGTCAAGCTCGGCGCCTACAAGTTCTCCACGGACCAGCTGTTCTGGATCGTCTCGCTGCCCAACCTCGTGGGCTCGGCACTGCGCATCCCCTACACGTTCGCGCCCGCCCGGTTCGGCGGCCGGAACTGGACGGTGGTCAGCGCGATGCTGCTGCTGGTGCCCGCCGTCCTGCTCGCGGTGGCCGTGAACGACCCGGGCACGCCCTACTGGGCCTTCCTGCTCATCGCGGCGACGGCCGGGCTCGGCGGCGGCAACTTCGCCTCCAGCATGGCCAACATCACCTACTTCTTCCCGCAGAACAGGCAGGGCGCCGCCCTCGGCCTCAACGCGGCCGGCGGCAACATCGGCGTCAGCTCCGTGCAGTTGCTGATGCCGCTGGTCATCGCCGGGTTCGGGCTGGCCGCGGCCGGACTGTTCTGGGTGCCCTTCGTCCTGGCCGCCGCCGCCGGGGCGTACTTCTGCATGGACAACCTGACCTCGGCCAAGGCCGAGCCGAGGGAGATGGCCAAGGCGGCCGGCCGGGCGCAGACCTGGATCATGTCGGTCCTCTACATCGGCACCTTCGGCTCGTTCATCGGCTACTCCACCGCGTTCCCGCTACTCATCAAGTCGCAGTTCCCCGAGCACGCCGCGCTGACCTCGCTGGCGTTCCTCGGCCCGCTGGTCGGGTCGCTCATCCGGCCGGTCGGCGGCTGGCTGTCGGACCGCCTCGGCGGCGCCTCGGTGACGTTCTGGAACTTCGCCGCGATGATCGCCTCGGTCCTGCTCGTCTGGCAGGCCATGTCGGCCCGCAACTTCGTGCTGTTCTTCGCCGCGTTCATGCTGCTGATCGGTACCGCGGGCGTCGGCAACGGCTCCACGTACCGGATGATCCCGGCGATCTTCCGGGCGAAGGCGGTGGCCGGCGTCGAGCCCGGCACCCCCGCGTACGAGGAGGCGCTCGCGACCGGCAAGCGCGACGCCTCGGCGGCCATCGGGTTCATCTCCGCGGTGGGCGCCTTCGGCGGGTTCTTCATCAACCGCGGGTTCGGCAGCTCCATCTCCGCCACGGGCGGCGCGGGGGCGGCGCTCGCGGCCTTCGCCGCCTTCTACGCCGTCTGCTTCGCGCTCACCTGGTTCTGCTACATGCGCACCCTGGGAGCGAAGTCGGCGCCGAGCCTGGCGGCCGCCCGGGTCTGAGACGCGGCCTCTCGCGGGCGCCCGCGCGGCGCCCGCCTTTTTCCGGACTCATGCCTCACGAGCGGCGACAGCACAAGTGAGCTTTCGAGACGACGGGGTCTCTCACACGCCGCGCTCGCCGAAGTTAGCGCGGTTGGCGCCTTGTAGCACAGCGGTAACAGAAGGGACCCAGCGGTGAAACCGCCTGTCAGCACCATCGGATCCATGCCGATCTCACTACACGCTCCCGATCCTGTGATGTCACAGGCCGCCGTGGGCACGACCGTGGGCTCGGCCACCCACTGCCCGTACTGCGCGCTCCAGTGCGGCATGTACGTCGCGAAGGGCGAGATCACCCCGCGTGAGGACATCCCGGCCAACGCCGGCGGCCTGTGCCAGAAGGGCTGGACGGCGGCGGAGCTGCTGACCTCGCAGGACCGGCTCACCACCCCGCTGCTGCACGGCAGCCCGGTGAGCTGGGACGAGGCGCTCGACCACGTCGCGGCCCGGATCGAGGCCATCAGGGCGGAGCACGGGCCGGACGCCGTGGCGGTGTTCGGCGGCGGCGGGCTGACCAACGAGAAGGCCTACCAGCTCGGCAAGTTCGCCCGGGTCGCGCTGCGGACCAGCCAGATCGACTACAACGGCAGGTTCTGCATGTCCTCGGCGGCGGCCGCGGTCAACCGGGCCTTCGGCATGGACCGGGGGCTGCCGTTCCCCATCACCGACATCGCCCGTGCCGGCGCCGTCCTGTTCGCCGGGGGCAACGTCGCCGAGACCATGCCCCCCTTCGTACGGCACCTGACCGCGATGCGCTCCGGAGGCGGCCGGCTCGTCGTCGTCGACCCGCGCCTCACCCAGACCGCCAAGATGGCCGACCTGCACCTGCAGGTCACCCCGGGCACCGACCTCGCGCTCGCGCTCGGCCTGCTGCACATCGCGATCGCCGAGGGGTACGCCGACCTGGACTACCTGGCCGCCCGCACGACCGGCTTCGAGGAGGTGCGCACCTCCGTGTCGGCCTGGTGGCCCGAGCGGGTGGAGCGCGTCACCGGCGTCCCGGTCGCGCAGATGCGCGAGGCCGTACGGATCCTCGGGGAGGCGGAGCGCGCGATGGTGCTGACCGGCCGGGGCGCCGAGCAGCACGCCAAGGGCACCGACACGGTCACCGCGTTCGTCAACCTGGCGCTCACCCTCGGGCTGCCCGGCCGTGAGGGCTCCGGCTACGGCTGCGTGACCGGCCAGGGCAACGGCCAGGGCGGCAGGGAGCACGGCCAGAAGGCCGACCAGCTCCCCGGCTACCGGAAGATCGACGACCCGGCGGCGCGGGCGCACGTCGCGGCCGTCTGGGGGATCGACCCCGCCGGCCTGCCCGGCCCCGGCCGGTCCGCGTACGAGCTGCTGGACGCGCTCGGCACGCCGGAGGGACCGAGGGCACTGCTGCTGTTCGGCTCCAACCCCGTCGTCTCCGCGCCGCGCGCCGGGCACGTCGCCCGGCGGCTGGACGCGCTCGACCTGCTCGTGGTCTCCGACTTCGTGCTGTCGGAGACCGCGGCCATGGCCGACGTCGTGCTCCCCACGACCCAGTGGGCCGAGGAGGCGGGCACGATGACGAACCTGGAGGGCCGGGTCCTGCTGCGCCGCCAGGCCGCAGCGCCGCCGCCCGGCGCGCGCAGCGACCTGGAGATCCTTCACGGGCTGGCCGAGCGGCTCGGCTGCGGCGAGAAGTTCCCCGCCGACCCGCGCACGGTCTTCGACGAGCTGCGCCGGGCCTCCGCCGGGGGCGTCGCCGACTACTCCGGCATCACCTACGAGCGGATCGCGGCCGAGACCGGCGTGTTCTGGCCGTGTCCCGAGACGGCGGGGGAGCCCCACTCCGATCCACACCCCGGGACCCCGCGGCCGTTCCTGGAGGGCTTCGCCACCCCGGACGGCCGGGCCCGCCTGGTGCCGGTGGACCACCGTCCGCCCGCCGAGGACGTGGACGAGGAGTTCCCGCTCTACCTGACGTCGGGGCGGGTGCTCGCCCACTACCAGTCGGGGGCGCAGACGCGCCGCATCCGCCCGCTCACGCAGGCGTCGCCCGAAGTGTTCGTGGAGTTGCATCCGGACCTCGCGGAGCGGCTGGGCGTCGCCCCCGGCGACCGCGTCCGGGTGCGCAGCCGCCGTGGCGCCGCCGAGGGCGTGGCCCGCGTGAACGCCTCGATCCGGCCGGACACGCTGTTCATGCCGTTCCACTGGGAGGGCGTCAACCTGCTCACCAATCCGGCGCTCGACCCGGTGTCGCGGATGCCGGAGTTCAAGGTCTGCGCCGCCGCGATCGAGCGGTGCGCAGAAGACGGGGAGCGTGTCGCGTGAGGCTCGTCGTGGTGGGGAACGGGATGGCGGGCTCGCGCCTGGTGAGCGAGGTCCGCGCCCGGGACAAGGACGTGAAGATCACGGTGTTCGGCGCCGAGGCGTGGCAGCCGTACAACCGGGTCCTGCTGTCGAACGTGGTGGCCGGCACGTCGAGTCCGGACCAGGTCCGGCTCCTCGACCCGCGCTGGTACGCCGACCACGGCGTGACCGCCCGCCTCGGTGTCGCGGTCACCGCGATCGACCGGGACTGCCAGACGGTGGTCGCCGCCGACGGGACGCGAGAGCCGTACGACGTGCTCGTGCTCGCCACGGGCAGCGAGCCCGGTCGTCCCCCCGATCCCCGGCGTGGAGCGGGCGACGGCGTTCCGCACGCTGGACGACTGCGAGCGGATCAGGGAGGCCGCCGCGAGCGCGCGCAGCGCAGTCGTGGTCGGCGGCGGGCTGCTCGGCATCGAGGCGGCGCGCGGCCTGGCCGGCCGGGGCGTCCCGGTGACGCTGCTGCACCTGGCCGGGCACCTGATGGAGCGCCAGCTCGACGAGGAGGCCGGGCTCATCCTCCGCGAGACGCTCGGCGCGCTCGGCGTCGCCATCCGCACCGGCGTCACCGTGAGCGCGATCCGGGAGCGGCACGTCGAACTCGCCGGCGGCGAGCTGATCGACGCCGATCTGGTCGTGCTCGCCTGCGGCGTGCGCCCGGTCGTCGGCCTCGCCCGGGACGCGGGGCTGGAGGTCGAGCGCGGCGTCGTCGTGGACGACGAGCTGCGCACCGACGACCCGTCGATCTTCGCGATCGGGGAGTGCGCCCAGCACGCCGGCCGGGTCTACGGACTGGTCGCCCCCGGCTGGGAGCAGGCGTCGGTCGTGGCCGACCTCGTCACAGGCGCCGACAAGGGCGCGCGCTACCGGGGCTCGCGGCTGGTCACCCGGCTCAAGGCCAGGAGTGTGGAGCTCGCGGCGATGGGGGAGACGCAGCTGACGGAGGACGAGGCGGAGATCGTCCGCTTCTCCCACCGGCACAAGGGCACCTACCGCAAACTCGTCATCCGGGACGGCCGGCTGGTCGGCGCGATCCTGCTGGGCGAGACCTCCGCGGTGGGCACGCTGACCCAGCTCTTCGACCGGGGAGGTCCCCTGCCCGGCGACCGCACCGGGCTGCTGTTCCCCGATCTCGCGGGCGTGGGCGGCGCGGCGGTGGCCGACAGCCCGACCCGGATGCCGGACTCGGCCCGGGTCTGCCAGTGCAACAACGTGACGAAGGGCCAGATCAGGGCGTGCTGGGAGTCCGGCGCGCGGGACGTGGAGGCCGTGGCCGCCGCGACGAGGGCCACCACCGGCTGCGGGAGCTGCCGCGACGCGGTCGAGGGCATCGTCGGCTGGCTGTGTGAGCAGGAGGGCGTAAGCGCATGAGGGACCGTAAGCGCATGAGCCTCGTCGTTGTCGGACACGGCCCGGCGGCACACCGCCTGATCGAGACGCTCGACGGCCGGGGCTTCGACGGGACGGTCACCGTTTTCGGGGAGGAGCCCCGCCCGGCCTACGACCGGGTGGCGCTCACCTCCTACCTCAGCGGCAAGAGTGTCGAGGACCTCACCTATCCGGTTCCGGACCGCGTCAGGCTCAGGACCGGCGTCCGCGTCACCGCGATCGACCGCGCGAACCGCACCGTCACCACCGACGCCGGCGACAGCGAGCCGTACGACGTGCTGGTGCTGGCCACCGGGTCGGCGCCGTTCGTGCCGCCGGTGCCGGGCCGGGACCTGCCGGGCTGCTTCGTGTACCGCACGATCGACGACCTGGACGCCATCAGGGACGCGTCGCGGGACGCCCGGGCGGGCGTGGTCATCGGCGGCGGCCTGCTCGGCCTTGAGGCGGCCGACGCCCTGCGCGGGCTCGGCCTGGACACGCACATCATCGAGATGAGCGGCTGGCTCATGCCGCGCCAGGTGGACGAGGGCGGCGGCTCGGTGCTGCGCGGGCACATCGAGGGGCTCGGGCTGACGATCCACACGGGCGCGGGCGTGCGCTCGATCGAGGCCGGCCCCGACGGCCGGGTCACGTCGCTCGTCAAGCCCGACGGCGAGGCGATCGAGGCGCAGGTCGTCGTCTTCTCCGCCGGCATCCGGCCGCGCGACGAGCTCGCCCGCGACTGCGGCCTGGAGGTCGGAGAGCGCGGCGGCATCGTGGTCGACGAGGGCATGCGCACCTCCGACGAGCACATCTACGCGATCGGCGAGTGCGCCCTGGCCGGCGGGATGGTCTACGGCCTCGTCGGGCCCTGCAACACGCAGGCGGAGGTGGCCGCCGAGCGCATCCTGGACGGGTCCGCGGCCTTCACCGGCGCCGACATGTCCACGAAGCTCAAGCTGATGGGCGTGGAGGTCGCGCAGTTCGGGGCCATGTCGGGCGCGCTCGACGTCACCTACATGGACCCCGTGGGCGGCGTCTACAAGCGGCTGTTCATCAGCGACGACGCCACGACCCTGCTCGGCGGCATCTGCGTCGGCGACGCCTCGCCGTACAACGCGCTGCGGCCGTTCGTCGGCAAGCCGCTGCCCGGTGCGCCGAGTGACCTGCTGTTCGCCGGCGCGGGCAAGGCGTCGGTCGACCTGCCCGACGACGCGCAGGTCTGCTCCTGCAACAACGTCACCAAGGGCAGGATCTGCGCGGCCATCGCCGACAAGGGCCTGACCGACGTGCAGGGCATCAAGGACTGCACCCGGGCCGGCACCACCTGCGGAAGCTGCGTGCCGATGCTCAAGCAGATCCTCGTGAAGTCGGGCGTCGACGTCGGCAAGGCGCTGTGCGAGCACTTCCCGCACAGCAGGGCCGAGCTGTTCGACATCGTCAACGTCCGGGGGATCACGACGTTCTCCCAGCTCATCGCCGAGCACGGGACCGGCCGCGGCTGCGACATCTGCAAGCCCGCGGTCGCCTCGATCCTCGCCTCCCTCGGCCGCGGTCACATTCTCGACGGCGAGCAGGCCGCGCTGCAGGACACCAACGACCAGTTCCTGGCCAACATCCAGAAGAACGGCACCTACTCGGTCGTCCCGCGCATCCCGGGCGGCGAGATCACCCCGGACAAGCTCATCGTGATCGGGGAGGTGGCCCGCGAGTTCGGGCTCTACACGAAGATCACCGGAGCGCAGCGCATCGACCTGCTCGGGGCCCGGGTCGAGCAGCTGCCCGCCATCTGGCGCCGCCTCGTCGACGCCGGCTTCGAGTCCGGTCACGCGTACGGCAAGGCGCTGCGGACGGTGAAGTCCTGCGTCGGGTCCACCTGGTGCCGCTACGGCGTGCAGGACTCGGTGGGCCTGGCCATCGCTCTGGAGCTGCGCTACCGGGGGCTGCGCTCGCCGCACAAGCTGAAGTCGGCCGTCTCCGGCTGCGCCCGGGAGTGCGCCGAGGCCCGGTCGAAGGACTTCGGCATCATCGCGACCGAGCAGGGCTGGAACCTCTACGTGGGCGGCAACGGCGGCTTCAAGCCCCGCCACGCCGACCTGCTCGCGTCCGACCTGTCCACCGACGACCTGGTCAGGACCATCGACAGGTTCCTGATGTTCTACATCCGCACCGCCGACCGGCTCCAGCGCACCGCCGCGTGGCTGGAGAACCTGGACGGCGGGCTCGACTACCTCCGTGAGGTGATCATGGAGGACTCGCTCGGCATCTGCGCGGAACTCGACGCGCAGATGGAGCGGCACGTGTCCACGTACGTCGACGAGTGGCGCGCCACCATCGAGGACCCCGACAAGCTGCGCCGCTTCGTCAGCTTCGTCAACGCCCCCGGCGTTCCCGACCCCTCGATCTCCTTCGAGACCGAGCGCGACCAGATCAAGCCGGTGCTTATCCCACTGGAGGTGACCCGCACATGACCATCCTCGACGAGACCCCGGCCCTTGCCGGCCACTGGACCCCGGTCTGCTCCTACACCGACCTGCTGCCCGAGCGGGGCGCGGCTGTGCTCGTCGGCGAACGGCAGGTGGCGGTCTTCCGCACCTTCGACGGCGCCCTGTACGCCCTGGGCAACCTCGACCCCTTCAGCGGGGCGTACGTGATGTCCCGGGGCATCGTCGGCACCAGGAACGGCGAGCCGACCGTGGCCTCGCCCATGCACAAGCAGGTGTTCTCGCTGGTGACGGGCGTGTGCGCGGACGACTCCGGCGTCTCCGTACCGACCTATCCCATTCGAGTCACCGACGGAACCGTGGAGGTGAGCGTGGTATGACCGCGCTGGTGGACCCCGCACTCGTGGACGGTGCCCCGATGAGCCTGGAGACGGCGCCGGACGCGCTGGCCGGGTTCACGATCGGGGTGACGGCGACCCGCCGCAGCGAGGAGCTGGCCGCGCTCCTCGAACGGCGGGGCGCCCGGGTCGTGCGGCGCCCGCGATCCGCATCGTGCCGCTCGCGGAGGACGCCGGGCTGCTCGCCGCCACCCGGGCCTGCCTGGAGGCGCCCGTCGACGACGTGGTCATCACCACGGGCGTGGGGTTCCGCGGGTGGATGGCGGCGGCGGAGGGCTGGGGCCTGGCCGCCGACCTGAACGCGCACCTGGGCGGCGCGCGGCTGCTCGCCCGCGGCCCCAAGGCGCGCGGGGCCGTACGCGCGGCCGGCCTGGTGGACTTCTGGACGCCGGCCACCGAGTCGTGCGAGGAGGTCAAGGAGTACCTGCTCGCGCAGGATCTGCACGGCCGCCGCATCGCCGTGCAACTGCACGGCGAGCCGCTCGACGGCTTCGTCGCGGCGCTGCGGGAAGCGGGGGCCGAGGTGATCGAGGTGCCGGTCTACCGGTGGCTGCCCTACCGCGACACCTCGCCGCTGCGCCGCCTGATCAGCCAGGCGATCACCGGCTCGGTGGACGCGGTGGCCTTCACCAGCGCGCCCCGCCGTGCTGGCCATGCTGGGCGCCGCCCGCGCCGACGGGCTGGAGGACGCGCTGCTCGCCGCGTTCGGCACCCGCGTGGTCGCGGCCTGCGTGGGCCCGGTCACGGCCGGGCCGCTGACCCAGCGCGGCGTGCCGGTCGTCCAGCCGACCGGGCCCGCCTCGGCGCGCTCGCCCGGACCCTCGCCCGCCACCTGCCGGAAAGCGGCGTCACGCGGCTCGTCGCGGGCGGGCACGAGCTGGAGATCCGCGGCCACGCCGTGGTGGTCGACGGCGAGCTCAAGCCGCTGCCGCCCGCCCCGATGGCCGTGCTCAAGCGGCTCGCCGAGCGTCCCGGGCACGTGGTGAACCGGGCCGACCTGCGGGTCGTGCTGCCCGGCGGCCCTCCCGCGACTCGGCCGAGCACGCGGTCGAGATGGCCATCACCCGTCTGCGCCGGGCACTCGGCCCCTCGGGCATCGTCGAGACCGTCGTCAAGCGCGGCTACCGCCTCGCCTGCGGCCGGGACGAGCGGTGACCCCGACTCTGGTGATGGCCGCGCACGGGGCGCGCAGCGGCCACTGGGAGTCGGTCATGGACTCCCTGGCGGCCCGGGTGCGCCGCGCCCGGCCCGGCGCGCCGGTCGAACTCGGCTTCCTGGAGATCAGCGCGCCGCTGCTGTCCGACGTGCTGTCGCGGGTGGCGGGACCGGTCGTGGTGGTCCCCATGCTGCTCGCCGGGGGATACCACGCGCACATCGACCTGCCGGCCGTCGTCGCCCGCACCCGGCCCGACGCGGTCGTCGCCGGGCAGCTCGGACCGCACCGGCTGCTGACCTCGGTGCTGGCGCGCGCCTGGC